>CAZUWJ010000027.1:0-3346 GCA_964624315.1 uncultured Gammaproteobacteria bacterium | reverse complement strand
GAACCTGAAAATCTTGATTTTATGAAACCAAGCATGACAGATAAAAAATTTGAAGGCGGAGTTAATAAAGATGCTAGAGACGAACAACGTGATTATGACACAGAACAAAAACTTACTGAAAGTGCGTTAAAGGAATTGCATATAAAAAGAGCAGAGATTAACTCAGTAGATAAACTCACAAAAGATTTCCATAATAGGGCCCAAGCTGAAACAGACAAAGAAGTCGAATTAACTGGAGAAATAACAGAAAGCGATTTAGAACAAGGCCCAAAATTAGACGCTATCTATGAAAAAGCTAATAACCTTGCAGAACAGTTCAAAATGATGCTCGGAATAAAAATGGACACAAGAACCAATGCACCCGTAGGAATAATATCTGAATATCGATACAAAAAACAACTTAAAAAACTACTAAAGGCTGAAGATAACCCATCTAAAAAAATGGATGAAAAAACTGTACTTTTTAAAGACCTAACAGACGAATCTTTGGAAATACACCAAGAACTTGAAGATTTATTACACCCACTAAGTGGTGGACGTGGACATGAAACGCGAGCAACTGAAAAATATAAACCAAAAAATCCTGCAAATACAAGAATGGGTACTTAATAATAAAATAAAAAAACTCTCCGCCAATTGGCGGAGAGTTTTTTTGTTTAGATTTTTATTTTCTTGTACTTATTTCTTCCAAAACTTTTTCTATAAAATCTTTTTTACTCATTTGTAATTGCTCTTCTTGCCCCCTCACCCTAACAGTCCAACCACCACCTTCTACCTCTTTATCCCCTACCACTATAATATATGGTATTTTTTGTGATACTGCTTTTTTTACTTTTTTACCAACTGTCTCATCAGCCTCGTCTATATAAACTCGCATACCCAAATCAAACAATTCTTTTTTTAATTCTCTTACCCCCTTAACATGTTTTTCTGAAACCGGAAGCAAAGCCACTTGTTTCGGAGCAAGCCAAGCTGGAAAAGCCCCAGCATAATGTTCGATTACAATCCCTAAAAACCTTTCCATTGAACCCAAAATAGCTCTATGAACCATGACTGGGGTTTTTGCCTGCCCATCTTTATCAATGTAACTGGCCTCAAACCGAGCTGGCATAGAATAATCAACCTGCACTGTTCCACATTGCCAGTCACGACCCAGGCTATCTTTGATATCAAACTCTATCTTAGGGCCATAAAAGGCTCCCTCGCCCTCTTTTATCTTATAATCTATACCCTTTACCTCTAAAGCGTTTTTTAGCGCGCTAGTAGCCATTTCCCAGTCTTCTTCAGAGCCAATATATTTTTCTGGACGAGTAGCAATATAAATTGTATATTCATTAAAATCAAAGGCACTATAAACATCCACGGCAAAATCTACCATCTGAGTTATTTCATCTTCCAACTGTTCGTTCGTGCAAAAAGAATGTGCGTCATCTTGGACAAAAGATCTCACTCTGAACAAACCGTGCAAAACACCAGATAACTCATGGCGATGCACTAGCCCAAGTTCTGCATTACGAATTGGCAATTCTTTATAGGAATGAGGATATTCTTTGTAAACCAAAAGCCCACCTGGACAATTCATTGGCTTAACTGCATACTCTTCATTATCAATCTCGGTAAAATACATATTTTCTCTAAACTTATCCCAATGTCCACTTTTAACCCACAAATCTTTATTTAAAATAACTGGAGTTTTTATTTCGCTGTATCCTCTGTTACTATTTTCTTTTCTAATAAATTCTTCTACTGCAGAATACAAAACCATGCCATTAGCATGCCAAAAAGGAAAACCTGGACCCTCTTCGTGCAAACTAAACAAAGCCAATTCTTTACCTAATTTTCTATGATCTCTTTTTTCAACCTCAACTAATAATTCAAGATATTTTTGTAATTCTTCCCCATTATCAAAATACAAACCGTAAACTCTTTGTAGCTGAGCATTCTCTGCGTCGCCCCTCCAATAAGCACCAGCCAATTTATTTAATTTTAAACCTTTAGCATTTAGTTCTTTGGTATTTTCAACATGTGGCCCGCGACATAAATCAACAAAATCGCCAGTCTTGTAAACGCTAACTTTTTCTACGGCAGTCGATTCTTCTTCTCCCATTTTTGTAGTTCCCTTTTCTTTTAAATCACGCAATAATTCCACTTTATAATTTTGCCCTAAATCAACAAAATATTTAATAGCCTCATCAATATTCATTTCCTCTCTAATAAAATCCAAATTCTGACTAACCATTTTTTTAGCTTGTTTTTCTATCTTTTTTAGATCTTCTTCAGTTATAGTTTCTCCAAAATCTATATCATAATAAAAACCATTCTCAACTGTTGGACCAACCCCAAATTTAGCATTTGGATAAAATTTAAAAGCAGCTGCGGCTACTACATGCGCCATTGAATGACGTTTTAATTCTATATTTTGTTCCATATATTTATATTATTTTATTTATTAACCACTCTTCTTTTAAAATACTCATTATACCAATATCTTCATATCTACGAGTAATAGTATTTAAAAAAGATTTTCTTTTAACCCCCTCCAACTGAAAACCTATTTTTTTATAAACTTTCAAGGCTCGTTTATTGCTCATAAAAACTTCTAAATCAAACCTATTGTATTTCAAATCTTTAAAAACAAAATCTAAACAAATTTTCCCAACTTCTGTGCCACACCCCTTGCCCCACTCTTTCTTTTCACCTATCACAATTCCCCAATTACCTGTTTTATTTTGGGGATCTAACCTCAAACCAGTACCACCAATATGTTTATCAAAAATTTCAAGCGCCCAATTAACTTCATTTTTATTTCTCCAACTTGATCTAATCCATTTCTGTTCTACTAACAAAGTAAGAGGTTTGACTGTTAAAAATTTAGTTACTTCTTTATCCTTAAACCAACGCACATAGTTAGGGGCATCCGACAGCTTAATCGGACGAAGAATTATGTTCTTACCCTTTAAAATTTTTCCCTTCATACTTTTATAATTATATAATACTACCCGCCTAACGGCTACGTAATTTAATATTTCAAATTTTTACCACGCTTTCGGCGGATTGATAGCCAGGCGGATAATAAATTATCTCGTCGCTATCAAAAAACCCCAATACTAATAATAGTACTGGGGCCATAATTTTATTTTGGCGGTTCCACCCAATTTCCCCGATAACTCGGGACGCTCATTTTGATAGGTTTAATTCTAAATATTTAGAAATCCTCACGAATAAATGGTTGGTAGCCATTTCAATCACCTATAATCTAAATTACAATATTTTCAAAAACTTGTCAACTACTTGTACAAGATGACCACATCGTGGACAGTCGCATTGATTTTTCTGCGAACTGTAA
>CAZUWJ010000026.1:0-6577 GCA_964624315.1 uncultured Gammaproteobacteria bacterium | reverse complement strand
GTATAAAATCTAATTAATTCTTTTATTTGCGGAATAGCCTCCGGATCCCCCACTCCTACTTTTAATTTTTTCTGTAAATCTTCTAAAGTTCTAGTTCCTTCCAAAACTGCTTCTTCAATATCTCTATCAGTTATGTTTAAAACCCCATCTATTACCTTTGCACCTTGAGTTATAATTCTATCATGTTGACTGGTATTTCTAAAATAGTCATTAACCGCTACTAACAAAGCTTTATCTCCCAAAACTGAACAATGAACTTTTATATCTGGTAAACCACCAAGTTTTTCCATTATATCTTGTGGACGAATTTTTAAAGCATCCTTAATATTCATCCCCCCATTTTCCAAAAGCATCACGCTCAAAACACTAGTAGAAGCAATAGCACTGCCACAACCAAAAGTACGCCAACGAACATCTTTTATTATTTCTTCGCCCGCCATAACTTTAGCGGAAGTGGACATTTTTTCCACCAAAATCCACAAAACCATTTCATCCCCACAAGCCGGTGACCCTACTCTGCCTAAACCATTAAATTTAAAACTTTCTTCCTCGCCATATTGCATAAAATTTTGAGGATTAAAAAAATGCTCTTTTACCTCATCAGAATAAAGCCAGCCACCACCGTCATCACTACGGATATCAACTGATTTTTCTAAATTTTTTCTTTTTTTCAATTTTCTAGACATATTATTTATACTTCACGTGTTTCCCAACCGAAAAATTTGCTGAACTCATTTCTCGCAACTGAGCAATAATATCTGGCAACCATTCCATCATATAATCAACATCTGCTTTAGTATTTTTTAAACCCAAGCTAAAACGCAAACTACCATGAGCATACTCATAAGACAAACCCATCGCCCGCAAAACATGCGACGGTTCCAAATTAGCAGAAGTACAAGCTGATCCAGTAGAACACATTATTCCATATTCGTCCAAATATAACAGCATGGCCTCCCCTTCTACACTTTCAAAAGTAATATTAACGTTGTTCGGCAAACGTTTATCAGAACCTATCTCTGGTCCATTTAATTTAACTTGAGGAATCTGTTTTTGCACTTCTTCCCATAAATATTTCGATAAATTTCTCAACCTGTCTGATTCTTTTTCTTTATTTTCTTGAACCAATTCAAAAGCTTTGGTCATCCCCACAATCCCAGCTACATTTTCTGTTCCAGCTCTTAATTTTTTTTCTTGAGCTCCACCCAAAATTTGAGGTTTTATCTTAACCCCGCGACGGACATATAACATACCCGTTCCTTTTGGACCATAAATCTTAGCACCGTTAATAGTCATTAAATCAACATGCATTTTTTCTACATCTAATTTTAAATATCCAGCGGACTGACAAGCATCAGTGTGAAAATATGGAAACTCTGTATTATTTTCTTTTCTATATTTTAATATTTTTCTACCGATTTCTTCTATCGGCTCTATTACACCCATTTCATTATTAGCATGCATAACAGATATTAAAACAGTTTCTTTTTTAATATTTTTTACCAATTCTTTAACATCCACTAAACCATTTTTATCAACATCCAAATATGTAACTTCCCAACCTTGTTTTTCTAATTCTTCTATAACATACAAAACAGCGTGATGTTCTATTTTAGTTGTAATGATGTGTTTTTTGTCTGGATATTTAAAACAAGTTCCAAAAATTGCCAAATTATCAGACTCAGTACCACTACCAGTAAAAATTATATTTTCCGGTAAACCACCAAAAAGCTCAGCGATCTTTTTTCTAGAATTATTTATAGCGTTACTGGCAATGCGTCCTTTTTTATATAAAGAAGATGGATTACCATATTCATTAATAAAATAAGGTTCCATTGATTTTAAAACCTCTGGTTTTAAATAAGTCGTAGCAGCGTGATCAAAATAAACTTCACGCACTTTTTTAGGTTTCTTTAACATTTTACAAATCTTTTAATTTAATATCTTCCATCATTTTTTCAATTTGTTTATTCAACTTTCCTAATTTTACCCTTGTCTTACAGCCTTTTATTTTTGAACAAAGTTTTTTGCAATTTTTATCTAAACACGACAACAACAAACATTTATCTTCCAAAACACCAACTATATCTTTTAAAGATAGTTTTTTAGGATCTTTAAGCAAAACATAACCACCCATCATACCTTGACGAGCCCCTATAAAACCAGCAATTTTTAATTTTCTAGCAATTTTTTGTAAAAATAAAAAAGAAATACCAATTTTTTCAGATATATCTTTTAAACTACTAACCTCTTTCTGATTTTTAGACAAAAATTTTAATAACTGTATACCACATTCTGTTTCTTTTCGTAAATTTAACATATTTAAATAGGTAAACTAAAATTTATATTATCTGTTTTGTTGGCCCTGTCAATTGTTTCAAAATCTACCACAAAAGGAATACTGTCCCCGCCAAAATTTTTATAAAATAATTGCTTATGTTTTTTACCAAATTCATAAACTTGCTTAGTGACCTCAACATCTTTTTCACAATATTTTTTTATTTCTTCTATTTTTCCTTCTTTCCACCACTTTATTGCTTGCAAACCATTTGCACTCTTTGACACATTGTCCAGTGTTGCCTTGGCAACATCATCTAACTTCAAACGAATTCCTAAACTTTGTTTTATTACCTTCAAAAGATCTAAGTGAGGTATAACTGACAAATCTCCCAAATAATAGTTGTTCAATATTGGCACATCAAAATGCTCGCTATTATAACCTATCAATAAATCTGCTTTTTCCAGAATCGGCCACAAATCTTTCAGCTCTCCTGCCACAAAACTTCGATAAGCGTCATTTTTGTAAGAATAGAGTGAAACTACTGAAATTTTTAGTTTTTTAAAATCATTATCTACTTCAGCAAAACTATTCCTTGTTTCTATATCAAATACTATTATATTTTTCATAGGGAGCGTGTAAAAATTAAATTAACACGCTAAATTTTACCATAATTTTATAGACCAAGCAACCGATTAATTTCTGGCTTATTAAAGCCAACCACAATATTATCATCTATATCTACAACTGGTACGCCCATTTGACCTGATTTTTTAACCATCTCTTCTGCTTTAGCTTTATCTAAACCAACATTATAATCTGTAAAGGCAATATTTTTTTCACTTAAGTATTCTTTGACCATTACACAATATGGACAATTTGGAGTGGAATAAATAACAACATTTGACATACTAATACTATTAAAAATTAACTTATACCAATATTGTATGATATAAAATCATTTTCGTCAAGAGCCTCTACTGTGGACAAGTCTATCTTCTTTTCTATTTCTAAAACATTATCTAATTTTGATCTAGTTTGAGGATGTTTAGCCACAAACAAACTACAGCAATCTTCGTAAGGTCTCTCGGAGATTGTTAGTGTCCCAATTTTACGAGCTAAATTTATAATATCTGATTTATTATAACCAGCCAAAGGAGTTAATTTTAACAAATCATTTGCCTCATAAATAACTATCATATTTTCCAAAGTTTGAGAGGCAACCTGACCCAGGCTATCTCCTGTTATCATCGCTTCAATATTATTTATCTTGGCAAATCTGGCAGTTATTTTATTAAAAACCCGACGCGTTATAATCATACGATAATCAGCGGGAATATTTTTTATAATTTCTTTTTGATAATTTTCAAAAGGAAAAATATATAACTTTAAATTATATTGATAGCTAAACAAAACTTTAGCCAAATCAATTATTTTTTGTGAAACCTCTTCGGTTACATGCGTTTCATTTTGAAAGTGTAACAAAACTATCTCAGCTCCACGACGCATGCATAAATAACTAGCCACTGGACTGTCTATTCCGCCAGACAAGAGAGATACCACCTTACCTGTACTACCACTCGGTAACCCTCCCCCGCTCCTCGAGAGATTTCCATAAACAATAATTTCCTTTTGATAAATATCAATATGCAAAGTAAATTCTGGCTTAGTTAAATCAACTTTTAAATTATATTTTTCTACAACATAGTCCCCCATTTTTACATTCAATTCTTGAGTGGTATATTCAAAATTTTTGTTTAATCGATGAGTTCTGATAGCAAAACTTTCGTATTTAGAAAAATCAAACTTGTCCACCGTTTTCATTATATCTTCATAATTTACTCCTATTTTAAAAGCTTCTGCAAATACAGCTATGCCAGGAAAATTTTCTAAAATACTTAATTTCTCTTTATTAAAATTTTTTACCCATAACCCGCCTTGTATTCTCTTGATCTCTATTCCCTTAAAACTCTTTTGTAAATTTTTAATTAACACACGATAAAAAAAGGGACGGTTATTCCCTTTTAAAGTAATCTCATCTATGTGTAATATTAAATTCATACCAAAACTATACTAATTTAAGACTATTTTGTCAATC
This sequence comes from uncultured Gammaproteobacteria bacterium, assembly GCA_964624315.1. Taxonomy (GTDB): domain Bacteria; phylum Patescibacteriota; class Patescibacteriia; order Magasanikbacterales; family GWA2-37-8; genus CAZUWJ01. Next base: position 2,201 of record CAZUWJ010000026.1, on the reverse strand, counting down.
TTAAATTTAAATAAAAAAAAGTGGCCGATGTAAGGTATGCCACTTGGGGAAGGGTATGTCATGGGGGGGAGAAAAACACATCGGCCACTTAGAACAGTAGCAGAAGCTTAAAATTTTGTCAATAGTTAATCTAATTTATTGACAAATACAATATTTATTGTTATTTTATTAATAATAAAACCCTAACAAAAAAGGAGTCCAAATGAACAACACAACTTTTGTTGGACTACCTATAGGAGGGTGGTTCCAATGTGGAATCTTAAGAGGGATGAAAGGTATAGCATTTCAAAAAACTGGTAGCGAAACCTACCAGGAGATGCACTACTCATTTGCCATAAACCAATGGGTTAAATCAGGAGATGAAAAAACCTGGTTCAACCAAGAAAACAACCAAATTTTCAGATTTGACAGCAATGTCATATCTGAACAATGCTAAACAGTAGAACCGCCGGACCTTTTGTTCGGCGGTATTTTTTTAATATAAAAAAATCAAAAATAATAAAGCTAAAACTATGCGGTAAACTCCGAAACCAACAAAAGTATGTTTTTTAATAAAGACTAATAAAAATTTGATAGAAGCTAAAGCCACTAAAAAAGATACTACTAAACCCAGGCCAAGCAAACCTAGCTGGCCACTCTCAAAACTAGAATAATTTTTTAATAAATCTAAACCCGTCGCAGCAACCATAGTGGGAACTGCTAATAAAAAAGAAAACTCTACTATTGTCTGCCGAGATAAACCCAAAAATAAGCCACCAACTATAGTAGAAGCAGACCGAGATACGCCAGGTATCATGGCGATTGATTGGAACAATCCAATTTTAAAAGCTTGTTTGTAAGTTATGTCTTCCAGCCTATGCGTACGTTTTAATGTACATTTAAACGTACGCCTAAACAAGGGCGCATCTTTTGAATAAAAATATTCAAATACTATCAAAAATATACCACCCAGAAGCAACGACCAAAGAACAACCAAATTATTACCCATCAAATAAGTTTTGACTATCTTATAAAAAGCTAACCCAAAAACGCCTGTCGGTAAAAAAGCAAACAAAACTTTTTTTAATATATCCAATTTAACAAGTAGCTCTCTCCAATAAACTACCCCTACTGACAAGATCGCTCCTAACTGGATTGATATTTCAAAAGTTTTTAAAAAATCAGTCTGAGTTAAATTTAAAAGATGAGAAGTTAAAATAAGATGACCGGTTGAAGAAATCGGCAAAAACTCAGTTACACCTTCTATGATTGATAAAATTATAACTGTTATAAAATCCATAATTTGAAATTATGATAATATTTTATCATAAAAAAAGAATAAAAAAAAGGCGGGTTAGTGGCTGCCTTTTTAGTTTTCGTTCACCAGTACTAACTAAAAAAGAAACAGACGCCCGCACTTTAAAAAATTTCCACCCTGTGGTGGGCCGCTCACAAGGAGCGATGTTTTGGGCCAAGGGGTCCAAGCATAAAGAATCCCCCTAAATTCGAAGTCAGAAGTCCCGTGCAAATGCAGAGGTTTGTCATTCTGATGAAGACTGCTGACAAAATAAATATAACAAAAAACTGTGTAGAAGTCAAATACTTGTACACAGTTTTTATTTTCCCTTTAACTTATAAACAATTCCTAGCTTTAAAAGCATTTATAGCAGTTGGCATATCTCCTCCTCTAATCTCACCTGCTCTTTCCTCCCCCACCGCATTTATCAAACAATCTTCTAACTCCGGAGTTATCTCAGTTGGCAAAAAAGTATTTTTACTGCTTTCACACTATTTATCTTTATACTTATTAATAAATTCAAATATTTTTTCTTCAGACACTTCGCCTTTTAATCTTTCCAACTCATTGCCCTCTTTGTCTAAAAATATAAAAACTGGGACACTATCACCTATTTTATATTTTTCAACAATTTCTGGATTATCATCATATTCAAAATATTCTGTTTTAATCCAAGGGTTGGCTTGTTCTATTTTTTGCCAACGAGGCTTCATTATTAAACAAGGAGCACACCAAATAGCACCTATTTTTATAACTTTCATATTTTTATATATTTAAAACTATACATACATATTATAGCATATTGACAACAGTCTTGAAATACCTTATAATTATTTTGTAATAAATTATTTTAGATAGTTTATTCTAAATAAACAATTTATTCCGCGGTAGCGCAGCGGTAGCGCAGTTGACTGTTAATCAATTG
>CAZUWJ010000025.1:0-7339 GCA_964624315.1 uncultured Gammaproteobacteria bacterium | reverse complement strand
GGTTCAGGTATTTTGATAGATATAACAGCATTTAAGCCTTCACGTACATCATCGCCGGTTAGGTTAGCATCTTTTTCTTTTAGAAAACTTTTTTGTCTAGCGAAGTTGTTTAATGTTCTGGTTAGAGCAGTTCTAAAACCAGCTAAATGAGTTCCTCCGTCAGTGTTGTAAATATTATTGGTAAAAGCAAATACGCTTTCAGTATATTCAGTGGTATATTGTAAAGATATTTCAACATTAGTGTCTTCGTACTCTTTTTCAATATAAAAAACATTATCATGCTTAGCTTCTTTGTTATGGTTTAGATATCTAATATAAGAGGCAATACCACCTTCAAAATAAAAATGATAAGTAGGGTTTGGAAATTCTAAAGCTGTCGGGTCAATTTCTTTTTCTTCTTTGCTTCTTTTATCAGAAATTATTAAATGAACGCCTTTTGATAAATAAGCCATTTGACGCAAATGGTCTATGACTGTTTTCCATTCAAAATCAGTAGAATCAAAAATAGTGTTGTCAGGTCTAAAAGTGATAGTACTACCAGTTTTTTTGGTGGGACCGATACTTTTTATTTTTTTGACTGGATTACCACCGTCTTTATATTCTTGAACCCAAATTTTACCGTCACGATGTATCTCGGCTTTGGTATAGTTAGACAAGGCATTTACGACTGATATACCAACCCCGTGAAGACCTCCAGAAATTTTATATCCTTTACCTTCAAATTTACCACCAGCGTGAAGTTTGGTCATAACTAATTCTAGAGCGCTTATTTTTTTGACAGGGTGAATATCAACCGGGATACCACGTCCGTTATCAGACACTTCAACCAAGTGGTCGGGTAGTAGATCGATGGTAATGGTATCACAATAATCAGCCATTGCTTCATCAATAGAGTTGTCAACTACTTCCCAAATTAGGTGATGTAAACCTCTGGGGCCAGTTGAACCAATATACATACCTGGTCTCTTGCGGACCGCTTCTAAACCTTCTAATACTGATATGTCTTTAGCGCTGTAACTACTGTTAGTTTTAGTAATTTTCTTAGTTTTTTTCTTGACTTCTGTTTTTTTCAGGCCTCCTACTTTGCTTTTTTCAGGCATATTTATCTATTTTTTTAAAAAATAACGTTTATATTATATCATAAAAAAACAACCTACACAAGCCGGGTGGTTTTAAAAAAATTTAAAATAGAGTATAATATATTTGTGGTAAATTGAATTAAGATATTTACTATTTTTAGGAATTATTTATAATATGCCAAATTTTTATAATCAGTTAAATAAACAAAACGGAGATCAGGTGGTTGATGATGGTGATAATGAAAAAGAGAAGATAGAAAAAGAAAAAAAGAATAGTATTAAGGGTTATGTTGATCCGGCCGGAGAATTAAGCAATAAAAAATTAAAATGGCAATTTTTTATAGCTAAAAACAGAGTGTTGTTTCATCGCTCCTCAGTTGTCTTTTTGGTTTTATTTATATTTTTTACTTTTACTTATAGTATTTTTAATTTGTCTCAGTATTTTTTATATGGTTTAGAAGAAGATAAAATTTTGTATAATAATTTATCTTATTTTCAAGATTATACAGTTTTGCAACCAGGATATACTCCCGTCTCCTTGGATGTAATAAGAGTTAGTTTGTTAGATTCGGGGATAGACAAGTATAGTGCCGTGGCTCAAGTGTTCAATCCTAACATGAGACACATAGCTAAAATAAATTTTAATTTTGTAATAGATGGGGAACCAACAGAATCATCATATATAGAGATTATGCCATTTGATTCTATGCCGGTTGCTATTTTAGGGATAGCCAAAGATTATAACCCAGGACGGGCTGAACTAGTTTTTGAAAACGTAGGTTGGTCTCGGGTGTCTCCTCATGAATACAAAGATCCAGTTGGATTTCAATCTTATCATTTACAATTTTATTTGAATGATTTTAAATATATTACCCCGCAAGGAGTTAATGACCCTGATGCTAATATAATTCAATTTGAAATCAAGAATGAAAGTCCGTTTAATTATTACAAACCTGAGTTTTTGGTAGGACTTTATCGGGCGGGGTCTTTGGTAGATGTTATTCCTTTGTATTATGATAGTTTTTTGTCAGGCGAAGTGAAGTCAGTTGATTGGCGTAACTTTTTGAGTAATTTTAAAGTTGACGAAGCTCAAGTTTATCCGCTTATAAATGTGTATGATGAGGAGGTCTATTTAGATTCTCCAAATTAATATGTTATTTGGTAGAAAGTTTTTTCATAAAAATTTTGATTGGGTTTTATTAGTAGCAATTTTGTTGTTACTTTTTTTGAGTTTGGCCGCTATCTATAGTGTGGATTTGTCTTGGGGAGGGGAGTTAACTTTTTTTAAAAAACAAATTATAGCACTTATTATTGGTTTGGGTTTGTTTTTCTTTGCTTCTACCCAAAGATATACTTTTTTTAGATCTTTAGCTAAACCTTTGTTTAGTTTAGCTTTTTTATTATTATTTTTCGTTTTAATTTTTGGCCAGACCGTGCGTGGCACAACTGGTTGGTTTTTAGTGGGGGGGTTAACTTTTCAACCAGTGGAGTTAGCCAAGATTGCTTTGATTCTGATGCTGTCCTATGTGGTTTCTCGTTTTGGCAGGCACTATGACCGGCCTTTGTTTTTCTTTGGAACTTTGTTAATATCAATGTTATTTATTTTTTTGGTTATGATGCAACCTGATTTGGGCTCGGCGTTGCTACTGGGTTCTATCTGGTTTGGTTTGATGCTTTTAATTGGTACTAGAAAAATGTATATTATTGGTTTTGTAATGTTTGGTATTATTTTGGCGACCAGTAGTTGGTTTTTCTTTTTTGAAGATTATCAAAAAGAACGTTTGATAACTTTTGTTAATCCGCAAAAAGATCCGTTAGGGTCTGGTTATAATGTTAGTCAAGCAATCATTGCAATTGGTTCGGGGCAGATTTTTGGGCGTGGTTTGGGTTATGGTTCTCAGAGTCAGTTGAGGTTTTTACCCGAAGCTCAAACTGATTTTATTTTTTCAGTTATTGGAGAAGAGCTTGGTTTGGCTGGGGCGACGTCTCTCTTAGTTTTGTATTCTATTATATTTTGGCGATTGTTTTTAATACTTAAAAAGACAAATAACGATTTTATAGCAACAACTATTTCTGGGATAATAATTTTACTTTTTGTTCAGTTTAGTGTGAATATTGGAGCTAATTTGGGACTACTACCAGTTACGGGTGTGCCAATGCCTCTGGTTAGTTATGGGGGGTCATCTCTTATGATGACACTCTTAATGCTTGGGGTGGCGGAGAGTATGGCTGGGGAAGAATAAAAAAAGACCCTTATTCAGGGTCTGGGAATAGGGGTTCGACCCCTGTATTTTTGTTTTCCTTGGGAGATTTTTCTTCGCCGGTTTTGTTTGTTGTTTTGACAAATAGCAAGAATCCTGAGACCATCATTGCCATACCTATAAAGGCTGACAGTGCCCACAGTATTTCTGCCAACTCTTGTGGGTTGTTACAACCAACAGCAATTAGCATCTCTTTGAAATTTCCGCCAAATAAGGCGGTGAGGGCTACCTGCAGTAGTCCTAGTACTGCCAGGATGATTGACAGAGGTATCTTAGAGAGTTTAAAATTTTTCAATTTGTATCCCTTCGTTGGTAGGAGTTGTTTGTTCGTCTAATTTAAATTTACACTTAAACCATTTTCTTGTCAATTTTTTGTAAAAAAAACACCCCCGAGAACGTAAGCGTTCAAGGGGGGTGAGATCTTGTGAATGTTTACATGCACATCCACAAGACCAGATTGGTGTACATCAGGGGTGGCGTCAATGCCGTCCAGAAAGCATTCCAGAAAGCATCTGAAGACGTTTTTCGTTCCTCTACCATTTTGCAATGGTGGAGAAAACAATCCATGCTGATCCGGGTGGCCGGGTCGGCAACAAATTGAGGGGTCGAAAATTCTGAGTACATGGTTTTTCTCCCTATTAAATTTCGTAAAGTTATTGTTAAAGCTAGGTATAGCCTTTTTAAAGAGCAAAAATCCCCTTTAAAAGAGGAAAATTTTAGCTAAAAAGCTTATTTTTAGCTAAAATTCTACTCTTTTTGCTATTTTATAATAGTTTATTGTATCATGTTTTAGAGGTTTTGTCAAGGGGGTAAGGTGAAATAAGTAAAATGTTATTTTGAACGGTGCGTTGTCATCCTGGTCCGCCGGGTGGCGGAGAAGGATCTAATAACATACTTAAGATCCTTCGCTCCACTCAGGATGACAGTATTTTTTAAATTTGTTATTATTTACAACCCTAATCAACTAGTCTCCAATTTGGATCTGCTTTTATTTTTTGCCAAGGAGTAAAATCTTTTTGTTTGGCGTGATAATATCCAGCTACCGCAATCATAGCAGCGTTATCCATAGAATATCCTTTGGGTGGAGTAAAGAATTTTATTTTTTTATCTTCCGTTTGTATTTTTTCTTTTAAAGTTTTTTGTAGTTTTTGATTAGCAGAAACACCACCTGATAAAATAAAAGTTTTTGGTTTATATTTTTTTATTGCTTTTAAAGATTTTGATACTAATACATCAACCACTGCTTGTTCGAAGCTAGCACAAAAATCTTCAACTTTGTATTTTTTATTTTTTTGTAACCAATAAAGGCAACTGGTTTTTAATCCAGAAAAACTAAAATCAAAATTGTCTTTATTCATCATCGGACGAGGAAAAGATATTTTTGTCGGATCTCCTTTTGCTCCGAGTTTTGAAATTTGTGGTCCACCTGGATAGGGGAGGTTAACCATTTTGGCAACTTTATCAAAACATTCTCCGGCCGCGTCGTCTTGAGTTTTGCCCAGGAGTTTATATTTTTCGTTTTCTTTTATTAGAATTAATTCTGTATGTCCGCCACTGGCCACAAGACATAGGGCAGGGAGTTTAATTTTTTCTTTTTGATTGATGAGGGTGGAATAAATATGCCCTTCGATATGATTAACAGAAACAAGCGGGATGTCTAAAGAGTAAGACAAAGTGCGGGCAGCCTCTACTCCAACGATTAAGCCAGTTATTAGACCTGGGCCAGAAGAAACAGCGATGGCGTTTGGTTTGGGCTGTCCTTTTAAGACTTTTTCTATTAGTGGGACTATTTTTTCAGCATGTTGTCGGCCGGCTACTTCTGGGACTACTCCGCCGTATTTTTTATGAATATTTATTTGGCTAGCGGTTTTTTCAGATATAACAAAACAGCCTTTTCCAGTGCAATCTAGCAAGGCGACCGATGTGTCATCACAAGAACTTTCTATCCCGAGTATTTTCATAAAATAAAAGTCAGTAAACGGATGTATTTTATCTAAATTTTTTTGTTTGGTCAATTTAAAAACCTAGGTTAAACCTAGGTTAAACCTAGGTTTGTGTCAGAGGAGAGAATTGAACTCTCGACCTCAGGGTTATGAATCCTGCGCTCTTACCAACTGAGCTACTCTGACTTAGTTTTTTAACGAAGCTAATTATAACTATTTTTGTGAGAAAAGTCAATACTATTTGTTTTTTTCTTCAGTTATTATTTCCACGGCTTCTTTTACTTGTTTTTCTAATTGGTCTATGTTTTCTTTCTTCTTTTCTTTGGCTTCTTTAACTATTACTCTTTCTTCAGCTTTGATATTTTTAGCTACCTCTTCTTTTGCTTCAAAAAGCTTGAACATTGAAAATATTATTAGAGCAGAGAATATAATACCGATTAGATTTAAGGCAAAAAGCTCAAATGCTCCGATAGCTAGATTTAGATCTCCAAAAGATAAGGCAATGCCAGTGACAGACAAAGGGGGGATGAGAGAAACAGAGATGGCAACGGCGGGGAGAGTTTCTGGTAAGTTAGGTCGCAATAGAGAATACGAGGCGGCGATACCAGAGAGTAGTGCAACGAGGAAATATGCCAAGCCTGGGACGGAACGGCTGGTTATCTCAAAAGTTATTTCTCTGTCTATTTTTAAAAATGATATAAAAAATGATACTAAAATTATTAAACCAATAGATTGTAATATAACAAGACTTGAACGGCGTAATAGTTTGTAATCTGACATGACAATCGCCGTTGATAGGCTTAGGATAGGGAAAAGTAGTGGGGCTACTAGCATGCCACCGATAATGATAGCGGTATTATTAAGTAGCAGTCCAAGAGATGTGATGCCGGCTGACAAGACAAGCATTAAAAAGAAATCCCAGTTAGGGGTGCTGTATTCAAACATTCTTCTGACAGCTTCTCTTTTTTGGATTTTGGTTATTTTATTGTTTTTTATGATCATATATTTTGAGTTAGTTTCTATCATTATAGCATTTTATTTATAAAAGGCAAAAAACTAAAAATTGACTATTGACATTTTTGTCAGAATATTTTATAATTGTTTACGTTTTGTAGTTTTGTAGTTGAGAGAGTCATGGATGGATATGGTCCCATCGCCCCAGTAGTAGAAACTCATTTCGTTCGTTTCACTACGGGACAAGTCTAATGGTTACCCGCCTGCCGGCAGGCAGGGGATGTCAGGTTTAAAATAAAAATATAAAGAGCCATTTATTTGGCCCCATCGTCTAATGGTTAGGACACCAGGTTTTCATTCTGGTAATCGGGGTTCGATTCCCCGTGGGGTCACAAAAAAAGACTTAGCTAATATTAGCTAAGTCTTTTTGATGTATTCAAATATTGATAAAAAAATAAGGCGGGAATAAATCCCGCCTTGTATGAAACGTTGGAGCCTTCGTTAGTCGTTGGTAGTTTCTTCTTCCCAGGTGCAATTTTCGGGGAAGAGTCCATTATCCAAGTTTAAGGACAAGAAGTGCCTAATGACCGCGGGAGTGACGTTTCCCCAGATGCCATCGGCAATGAGGTCGTTCTCGTCATCGTAATCAGTATCGAGTATCATGATGGCTTGGTACTGTTTTAGGCTGATACTCTCTGGCAGCGGGGTTTCTTCGTCGTACATATATTGGAATATGTCGCCGGTCATCTGACCGTCGCTTGGCTCGAGTGCATTTTCTTTTTGCCAGTCAGTGAGTGCCTGCTCGGAGTTTTCACCCCAGACGCCATCGGCAACGAGTTCACCATCGTGGCCAGCAATTATTAAAAATGCTTGGGCTTGTCTATAGGCCCTGTTGGTATAGATCCCCTTTTTTCCCATGGTATTCTCCTAAAATAAAATTGTGCAACATACTTTACACCGTGTAAGGTATTTGTTAAGAGCATACGTTATTATTGGCAATTTGTCAAGATGTGATTATTAAACTTATTTTTTATATTAATTAATATGGTGAATAAGATGAGACACATCGTGGACACCTTTAACTACCAAAAGAAGTAGCCGT
>CAZUWJ010000024.1:0-8419 GCA_964624315.1 uncultured Gammaproteobacteria bacterium | reverse complement strand
ACGTGGTATAAAAGAAAAATATGAAGTTCATCACGGGGTTAGAATAACTGACCCGGCTATTACTTCAGCAGTCAAATTATCTGAAAGATATATTACTGATAGATTCTTGCCAGATAAAGCTATAGATTTGATTGACGAAGCAGCCTCAGCTTTGCGTTTACAAATAGATTCTATGCCTGAGCAACTTGATAAAATGAAACGCAAGCTAGTTCAGCTTGAAATTGAAAAAAGAGCCCTTAAAAAAGAAAAGGATGAAGATTCCAAAAAACAATTAAATGATTTGGAAAAAGAGATGGCAAATTTAAAAGAACAAAGTTCCGAACTAGAAGCCAAATGGAAAAATGAAAAAGATATTATTTCTGAAATTCATACTCAAAAAAAAGAAGTGGATAAATTAAAACAAGAAGCAGAAATTGAAGAAAGGAAAGGAGATTTACAAAAAGTAGCTGAAATAAGATATTCAAAAATACCTTCTTTAGAAGGAGAGATTAGAAAAAACCAACAAAAGCTTACTAAAATACAAAAAGAACACGGTATTTTAAAAGAAGAAATTGGAGAAGAAGAGATTGCCGGAGTAGTTTCTCGTTGGACTGGAATACCGGTGAATAAAATGTTGCGCGATGAAAGTGCCAAATTAACAAACATGGAAGAGGTTTTGTCTAAGCAAGTGATCGGACAAAAAGAAGCCATTACCGCTATTTCAAATGCTATACGTCGAGCCAGAGCAGGTATCTCTGAGCCACAGAAACCTATCGGCAGTTTTATATTTTTGGGTCCGACTGGAGTTGGTAAAACCGAGCTGGCAAAATCTTTGGCTGAGTTTATGTTTGATACCAAAGATGCCTTGATTAGAGTGGATATGAGCGAATATATGGAGAAACATGCTATATCAAAGATTATGGGCTCCCCTCCTGGGTATGTTGGTCACGATGAAGGTGGTCAATTAACTGAAAAAATCAGACGTCGACCGTATAGTGTTATTTTGTTTGATGAAATAGAAAAAGCTCACCCTGATGTATTTAATATTTTACTTCAAATATTAGATGATGGGCACATTACTGATGCTAAAGGTAGAAAAATAAATTTTAAAAATACAGTTATTATAATGACTAGTAATATTGGCGGTCAGATGATTTTGGACTTAAACAAAAAAGGAGAATTTGGATTTGAAAAAAATGATAAACGAAAGAAAAACGAAAAAGAAGTTAATGCAAAAATCAAAGATGAGCTTCACCATCATTTTAAACCAGAATTCTTAAATAGAATTGATGAAATTATAGTCTTTCACGCTCTAAGCAAAAAAGATTTATCTCAAATAATTGAATTACAAATAAACGAAATACAAAAAAGATTAAATGAAAAGAAAATTAAAATAGTTGTTAGCGATAAAGCCAAAGAACATCTGTCTGAACAAGGTTATAGCCCTGATTTTGGGGCTAGGCCCTTAAAAAGAGTCTTGCAGACTGAAATACTAGATAAACTATCTCTAAAAATTATTGAAGGTAAAATAAAAGAAGGACAAAAAGTTAATATAGGCTTACAAAATAATTCTATCGTTATTAAATAAAGAATAAAAAATATCTTCCATGATTACGGAAGATATTTTTTATTCTTTATTTTTCCCAATCTTTTATTTTGATTGTTTTATTTTTTTCGTCAATCACCAACTCCACTTTTTGTCTTCCTCTCCATCCCCAACGACGGATGACGTCAATAGGTAGGGTGATATAGTAACTGGATTCTCTTCCCATTTTCCCTATTTTACGAATATTGTTTTCGCCCAACTTTTTTCTAGTTTTCATATATTAAAAATAAAAAATAATTATTTACATTTTATCATATCAAACCCACTAACGCAATTTTACCTAGAGAGATATCTCTCTAGGTAAAAAAAGAGGCGCCGAAGCGCCTTTATGTAATAGTTTTGTGCAAGGAGTTTTACCTCCTCATTCCACCTCCGCCAGTGGATGAATGGTTGGGGTAGTGATGACGAACCACCGGTGGTTTGCGTTGAGGGTAAACAGTTTTTTTGGTTATCACCTTTTTGGCCGACGGCTCTTTACCTCTAATCACCTCTTTGGCCTGTGGCCTCCCATCGGCATCTTTGACCATTGTAAAAGCCACTTCTTCCCCATCTTTGAGGGTGCGGTGTTCTCCATCCTCCCCTTTGATGTAGGAGTAATGAACAAATACATCCTTTCCCCCATTTTTAGGTATAATGAATCCGTAACCTTTGGCATCATTAAACCACTTTACTTTACCCGTTTCCATAGTTGCTCCTTGTTCAAAATTCAACATGTTAAAAACAAATCTGTACTAATGCTAGCACAGATTTAGGTTTTTGTCAAGATACAGATGCTTCACATCCGTTCAGCATGACAGTTAAAACAGAGATGTTTTATAGATTATATTTTCTCAGCTCTCTTCTCAGCTCTGTATAATCTGGGATATATTTCCCAACCAAAGCCCAAAACCTTTTAGAATGATTCAATTCTTTTAAATGACAAAGTTCATGAACGATAATATAGTCAGCTATATTTTCTGGTAAAAACAGTATCTTATAATTAAAATTCAAATTATTACCTGACGAACAACTTCCCCAACGCGTTTTTTGTTGTTTAATAGAAACCCGGTTAAATTCAAAATCTTTTTTGTAGGATTTTAATTTTTTATTAACAAACGCCCTGGCTCGTTCTTTATATTTATAATAACTTTTGTCTCCAAATACTTCTTTATTCTCTTTTTTTCTTTTTTCAAAAAGTAATATTTTTTCTAATATCCAGTCAACTTTTTGAGTAATAAATTTATTTATAAAAATTTCTGGCAAAAAATAAGGCGCTGACACACTAACACCAGAACAAGAAACAGACAAACTAAGACGCTTACTCTTACGGCTTCGTCTAATAGTATAGTTTATTTCTTTATTTTTTATTGTTATGCTTTTTTTCATTGTAATAAACAAAATAAGAATAACCAAAGGTTCCTACTGCCAGGATTATCATAGCCGAAATAAACAGGGGTAAACGCCAAGTAATCGGAGCTATTCCACTAACCGCTATCAAAACTCCACCTAGTATAAATAATTTACCTCCCATACGATGAGTTTTGTTCCAAACTTCGTTAGAAGATAATGTCCACGGCGTGCGAATCCCTATGAACCAATTTTGTTTTATCTTGCCAAAATAATTACCCATGATAACAAAGAGTATTCCAACTAATAAAGGAATATAAATATTAATGGGTAAATTATAACCTAGATTATTTAAATTTGAGATTAAGAAAATTAAAACTAAAAATAAAAGAATAACATTTTTAAAAATGTGATAAATTTTTGCAAAATTAGCGTACCTTTCTTTTTTTGGATCCAAATATGGTAAACCCAAAAACAGTAAATAAATACCAACTGTCATGGCCGGTAACATAACGCTGGCCCATAAACGGCTCATCCAACCATTGGGCTCTCCGGCAAAATTCCAATGAGTGACTACAACTTCGGGAAGTTTATAATAAAAGAATATACTCAAGACAGCTGATGAAATTATAATAAGTATAGCGGGTAACTCTGTTTTAATTGTTGGTTTAATCGGGCTTGGCATAGGTTTTGGTTTATAAAGTTAATAAATTTGAAAGATCCTTCTCCGCCATTGGGCGGATCGAGATGACAGTATTATTTAAAAAATTTTATTAAAGATTTAGCCACCTCTTCAAAAACGGATAGATTCAAAGAGTAATATATTTCCTGACCCTGTCTTTCGGGTAATATTAAATCCACTTGTTTTAAAACACTTAAATGATGGCTCAAAGATGGGGCAGCAATGTTAAAGTACCCCCCTATTTGGCCTGCATTAAGATCCTTCTTTTTTAATAATTCTAAAATTTTTCGACGGGTTGGGTCGGACAAAGCTTTGATTGTTTTACTTAATGTCATATGTTTAGATAATTAGACAACTGTCTAAATAATATCAACTCCTTATAAATTTGTCAAATAAAAAACTGTGGATAAAAAAAGCCTCCCAGTAGCATCAGGAGGCGATAAAGTTTATAAAAGAACAAGGGCAGTTTAGTTTACGAATTTTCTTAAATCCCCCCAGGGTTCAAAACGCACATAGGCATCAAGCATATTAAGGAATGCATGAGGTCTGTATTCAGGGGGAATTTCGATTAACAACGTTTCATGGAGTTCAAGCTCCTGAAGCAAATCTTGATAATCCTCTGACATCATTATGGCCTTGTCAAGATAATTGATTTCTTGCGTTATTGCCCCCTCTTTTGCATAAGCAGAAATTTGTTCTTCTAAATTATGGAATTCTGCCTGGTTTATAATTCCTGACTCCAAAAGTAGCTCTAGAGTTATTAACCCTGCTTCATACGAGAAAAATGGTTCTACATCATAATCCTCAACAACAATAAAACAACCCCCGTTTTGATCTATATCAATTATAGGAATCATAAGACCCTCCTCAATTGTAAAAAGTGCTTACCTTAGTTAAAAATTAACATAAAAACTATGTTTTGTCAATGATTTGTAAAATATCCTTAAAAATGATAAAATTACCTTATAAAAACTAATCAAAAATGACTATGAACAAGTCTATTATTTTAGGTTTAACCTTAGCTTTATTACTGCCTTACTCTACTGGAGCTCAGAACCTATTTGACCCTGATTTTATAATATCTGATGACGAAATGCAGGACTATCGAAGTCTTACAAGATATGATATTCAAAATTTTTTAGATTCTAAAGCCAGTTATTTAAGAACGCACAAAGATACAGGCGTAGATGGCAAGATAAAATCTGCTACTGATATTATTTATAATGCTTCTCAAAGTTATAAAATCAATCCAAAATATTTATTAGTCACCCTACAAAAAGAACAAAGTCTAATAACCGACAACACCCCTAGCCAAAAACAACTAGATTGGGCAACTGGCTATGCAGTTTGTGATGGTTGTTATCTATCAGACCCAAAAGTATTAGCACACAAAGGTTTTGCCAAACAAGTAGATAATTCAGCTGGTTTAATACGGTGGTATTATGATAATAAAAACGCCAGTTTTATAAAACAAAAAAATAAACCAACCACTATTGACGGTCAAAGAGTAGTGCCCGAAAGTTGGGCAACCGGATTTTTATATACTTACACCCCCCACCTACATGGTAATAAAAACTTTTGGACAATTTGGAATGACTGGTTTGGTCAAAGTTTTCCAAACGGAACGTTGGTCAAAACTCCTGATTCAGAAGACATTTATTTGATTCAGGATGGTAAGCGTAGAAAATTCAAATCAAAAACAGCCTTAATAACCCGTGCTAATCCTGAGTTGGTTATAACAATACCCGAAGCTGAAGTTAAAAATTATCCTTTGGGCATTGAGATATCTTTGCCAAATTATTCTATCTTAAAACAAGGCACAAAATATTATTTACTTGACTTTGATACTTTGAGACCATTCGCTAGTTATGGGGTAGTTCAAAAATTGGGATACAACCCTCAAGAGATTTTGGAAGTTTCATCTTCTGATATAAGAGATTATCAAACAGGTAAAACAATTAGCTTGGAAACCATTGCACCTCAAGGAATTATTTATCAAATTAATGACAAAGGTAATGCTTGCTATTATTTAGTAAAGGACGGTATTGCCCAACCAATAGTTGATAAGAATATTATTCGTGCTAACTATGGAAATTTGCCCTTGGAGGAGCACACCTTTACCGAATTAAATAAATTAGAAAAAAACTATACTCCTGCTGAATATCAAAATGGTACCTTAATAATGATTGATGGCACGGACACAATGTATGTTATGGAAGATGGTAAAAAAAGACACATCCCTGATGAAACGACTTTTAAAGCTATGGGATACAAAACTACAAACCTAATTACCATTAGTCAACTGGCTGCCTTTACCATCCCTGACGGCGAAGCTATCTATTTACGCACTTCCATAACAGATAATAATATTTATCTTTTAAACAGAGAGCAAAAAATAGAAAACCTATTTCAAACAGACTTACCTGGTTATTTAGTGGCTGAATATCCTAGCGGATTTATTTTGGCTGGTAAAAACATTGACACTCCCCGACCGATGGGCTCTCTTACTAAACTTTTGACTGCTTACGAAGCGCTAGAACATAATTTTAATGAAAAAAGATTTACTGTTTATAATGAAAAAAAATATGGAGCCTATGGAAATATTTTAAAATTTGTGGATGGAGAAAAAATTCGTAATCGTGATTTATTTAATACCATGCTCGTCAAGTCAGTTAATAACACGGCTAGAATGGTGGCTCAATCTACTTATATTGATGAAAATAAATTTATAAATTATATAAATGAAAGATTAGAAGTTTGGGGGGCAGAAAATACAGAAGTGGTTGATGTTACTGGTTTAGATGCTCAAAATGTTTCAACCCCGAGAGATTTGCTAGCTATTTTTATGAAAGCTTTAACAAAAACAGACATAAAAGATGCTATCGGACAAACTGATTATAGCTTTACAGAATTATATAATAAAAACGACACACCAAAACATAATCTAGAAAATACCAATGAATTAATACTCACCAAAAATAAAAGTTACAAAATTATTGCCAGTAAAACTGGTTATACCAACGAAGGCGGGGCTTGTTTGGTAATGTTAATAAAAGACGAAGCAGGCAAGCAATATATCACCATATCTATGGGAGAAGATAATTATATCAATCGTTTTGTAGAACCAAATAAATTGGCTAACTGGACAATAGAAGACTCTTTTAATTTAGATAATAAATAATATGTCTTTAGTATTCGCCGGTATTACCCCCCACCCCCCTCTCTTGATACGCAGTATTGGAAGACAGGCTGGTTTAAAAGCTAAAAAAACAAGGCAAGCTTTTGAAAATCTATCAGAAGATTTATATGCTTCTAAACCAGAATTAATTTTAATCATTAGTCCTCACGGAGATATTTTTCCTGATTCTTTTAATATTAATATCGCCCATGAATACCAGACTGATTTAAAAGATTTTGGAGATCTGACAACTAATAAAAAATATAAAGGAGATATGGGGTTCGCCGGTCGCATACAATCAGAATGTGAGCAAGAAAAAATACCCTTAAACATCATCCACGAAAAAAAACTTGATTATGGTACTAGTATACCTTTATATTTTTTAACTGAACATTTGTCTAATATTCCTATTATACCCATCGGATATTCAGAATTAGATTTTAAATCCCATCAAAAGTTTGGTAGTATTTTAAAAAAAGAAATTAACAGAACAAATAAAAGAATAGCGGTTATTGCCTCTGGTGACCTATCTCACGCTCTTACTTCTGATTCACCAGCTGGATTCGCTCCTGAAGGACAAGAGTTTGATGATAAGATACAAGAATTACTAAAAGAAAAAAGTCTTTCTGGAATGTTGCAACTTAAACCAGAGTTTATAAAAAAATCTTCAGAATGCGGGTTTAAATCTTTTTTAATTTTACTTAGCATTTTACAAAATGTTAATGCTGTCTATAAACAATATTCTTATGAAGCCCCGTTTGGGGTTGGTTATTTAGTGGCCAATTTTGATTTTTAAATTATGAAAGCTCTTGTCATACCTGTTAAAAGAATGCCTACTCGGTTACCTTATTTTGATTATAAAATTCCGAACGAATTATCGGGCAAAATAAAAGTAGGACAAATAGTATTTATACCTCTTAGAAATCAAAGTATTTTTGGCATTGTAAAAAAAATATTACCAGAAAAATCTTCTGATAAATTAAAATCTATTGAAAGTATTGTTTTTGAAGAACCTCTGATAAGTTCTGAACAACTAAATTTTTTAGAGGAAATATCAGAACTTTATCACACTCCTTTAACTTTTTTAATTAAAAACAACTTACCTCCTTTGCAAAAAAGAAAACTGAAAAAAGTGATCGTTAAAAAAAATACTTTCATTAAAAATAAAATAAAACAGAAGCCAAAACTTATAATTAACAAAGATTTTTTAGAAGAAGTTGATTATATAGAAAAAAAAATAAATATTAAAAAACAAAATCTAATTTTAGCCCCTGAAATTAGTCAGGTTAAAATTTTATTTGATAATTTATCAGAAGAAATAAAAGAAAAAACAATAATTATTACTAGTGAATTATCTGAGAAAGAATTATTTGAAAAATGGTGGCAAATTAAAAATAAAGAAAAAAATATTATTCTAGGAACTAGGGCCGGATTATTTTTACCTTGGGATAATCTAAGTAATATATTTTTAACTGACGAGGGTAATGAAAATTATAAAAGTTGGGATATGAGCCCGCGTTTTCATACCAGAGATGCTAGCCTGGCTTTGAGTCATCATTTTGGAGCCAAACTTCACCTCCTGTCTCCAACCCCAAGTGTTGAATCCTACTATTTTGCTCAAAAAAAAGTTTATGAAAACTCCGTGTTC
>CAZUWJ010000023.1:0-10301 GCA_964624315.1 uncultured Gammaproteobacteria bacterium | reverse complement strand
AAAACCAATGTTTCTGGAGTATTAACATATTTTCCACCGGCATCTTTATTTTCTATCAACTGTCGTCCGGTAAAGCCAACTATATTATCATGTATATCCCAAATCGGAAACATTACTCGCCCACGAAAACGATCGTAAAAACCACGCCCAGCAGAAAAATTTGAATCCTGTTTTTTGATAGTTAAACCAGCCTCAACCAAATCTTCAACCCCATGTCCTTTTTTAATTAAATATTTTGTTAACAAATCCCACTGTCCTGGAATATATCCAACTTTAAAATCTTTAATAGTCTCCAAAGTTAAGCCTCTTTTTTTCAAATAATCCAAAGCTGGTCTGGCAGATTCTATTTCTAATAAAAATTGATTATAAAAATTAGTAGCTGACAAATTTACATCATAAACCCTATTTTTCTTACTTTTGTCTATTTCTGGTTTGTAATTAGTTAATTGTACCCCTGCCCTATCAGCCAAAATCTTTAAACTTTCGGCAAAATCTAACCCTTCTATTTCTTGTAAAAAAGTAAATACATCACCGCCTTTAGCGCAACCAAAACAATGAAAAATCTGCCTTTCTGGACTTACCATAAAAGAAGGTGATTTTTCGTTATGAAACGGGCACAAACCTTTCCAGTTAGCGCCGGCTTTTTTTAGCTGAACATATTCACCTATGAATTCAACTATATCTATTTTATTTTTGATTTGTTCAGTGTCGGACATGTGTTTAATTTTCAATTCTTAATTTTTAAAAACAATACCATAAAAACCAACAGGTCTCTGTCATTCCCGCGAAAGCGGGAATCCAGGGGTTAAACCGTGCTGGCTCTGGATCCCCTCCGCCAGCTGGCGGATTGTGAGGATGACAATAATAATCCAGTTATTACTTAAAATTTGTACACTTTTTCCGCTTAAACTAGTCAAAATTAGTATAACACAGCGCTTTACGCTTGACAAGAAGGCTAAAATGTGGTATACTAATCTGTTAAATAGATACTGTAGAGAGAGCGGTATTTTACACAAAACTCTTGTTTTATGTAAAACTCCCCTCTTTTCAAAGAGGGTTTTGTTCTTTACAATTAAGGGTTATTAAAAAAGGCTTAATGTTTTCTTTTTACTTATTGTTCTAAACATTAATTTACTAATTATTTATTGGTAAATTAATGTTTAGAACAATAATGATAACGACAGTAACTGATTAGAGCCTAGCTTAGGGCCTTATAAAGTAAGCAAAGAAAGCAAGAAGACCATGAAACACGCAACCATCATCCTGGCCACTATTTCCTTAGTTATTATCCTAGGTGCCATCCTAGGAGATAAAGAAATGACCGTCGCGGATATGTATGCGGCGGTAGAGTCTAAGGAAATCATTAATCTAGAGGGAGCAAATCTGTCGGGCGTAGATTTGTCAGGCATGCTCCTGTACGCTAACCTGTCACACGCCGACCTGTCGGGTGCTGACCTCCGAGGAGCAGTCCTGTCTGCGAACTGCATAACAGGCGTTGATCTCCAAGGTGCGGACCTGTCGGGTGCTGATCTCCGAGATGCAGACCTGTCGGGTGCTGATCTCCGAGATGCAGACCTGTCGGGTGCAAATCTTCGAGGTGCAGATCTTCGAGGTGCAGATCTGTCGGGCGTAGATTTGTCAGGCATAAATTTGTCAGGCATAAATTTGTCATACGCTAACCTGTCAGGCGCCGACCTGTCGGGTACAAACCTGAAAGGAACCGTTTTGAGAGAAGCAAACCTCTCATATGCAAACCTCTCGAGTGCAAACCTGTCAGGCGCGGACCTGTTTAGGGCCAACCTCTGGGGTGCAGACATGAGAAATCTAAAAAGCTTGCGAAATGCCAGCTTGTTTGGCGCCGATATGTCGAAGGCCAACCTCCGAGGTGCAAACCTTGCTGGAGTCAAATTATTGGAGATTGGCAATCTGTATAATGCGAATCTATCGGGCACTGACCTCCGAGATGTGATTTTTTCAGACAAGTATGCGATGGATCTTACAGCAGTAAATCTGTCGGGTGCTAACCTGCAAAACAAAAATCTCAGGAGTGCAAACTTACCGGGTGCTAACCTGTCGGGTGCTAACCTGTCGGGCGCTGACCTGTCATACGCTAACCTGCCGGGCGCTGACCTGTCGGATACTGACCTGTCGGGTGCCACCATTACGCTGTCAGATATACTGACAGCCAAAAACCTAGAAGGTGTAAATCTCCTGGGGGTAAAAATAATCCGCTAACCCTATCCCTATCCCCCGGACTATTAATTTAGTCCGGGGTGTTTTTTTATTTAACATCTTCGCTTCCTTGACAAAACCCCCAAGACATGCTAAGATTATTAATCAACAATAGTATTGTTCTTTAAAATTAAGGGTTATTTAACAGCAATGTCATTCCAGGTAAATTAAAGCTAATACGTTGGCTTTAGTTTTCTTGGAATGACACAAAAATCGAAACGAACCACTTGACGCTCACCGTGTAACGGTGGGCAGGAGAATGAACAATGCAACTCATAACCAGAAACACCAACCTATCCCTAGCTGTCACACACCTATTTTTAGGTGTCGTCGCCCTAATTATCGGTGGTATCCTCTTGGCAGGATGTGCAATTACGCAGAAAGAAATTACTGTCTGTGGTGGTAGCTCTCCTCTTAATAAGATCGTAAAAGTCTACCAAGGAGAGGGCTACAGGTTAGTCGGTTTTGAAACAGGCTGCTTTGACGGTGTAGACTACTGCGATGCAGGAAACATTGCCAGCAAGCTTGTGCCGGATTACTGCAAGATACCGAGCAAAGAGATCTTGAGGAAGTGGGTAGACAGCGCAGAGGGTAGAAAGATCATAAAAAAACAAAAGACGAAGATCACTCAACCCATCAGAATCCTTGCAAACGAAGGCTACGCGATCATTGAGCCAAGCAAAACTACTCATGACCCAAGGTTCTTAGAAGGAGAACCCGGTGACTTATTGGGCACAGGAAGTGAAGATTTAATACTCTTTATATGCGAATAAACCTTTTTTTTCTTACCACCCCTGGCGCAATTTGTGCCAGGGTGTTTTTTTATTTAACATCTTCGCTTCCTTGACAAGACCTCTAAGACATGCTAAAGTTATTAATCAACAATAGTATTGTTCTTTAAAATTAAGGGTTATTTAAAAATGGTCATTCCAAGAAAATTAGAGCTAATGAGTTAGCTTTGGTTTTATTGGAATGATTAACGAAAGTAGAAACAATTTGAAGCCTAAGCCGCAAAACGCGGAGGGCAAGCAAGGAGAATGCACAATGAAATACGTTACTAAAAAAACCACCGTAGCCCTCTTAATCGCCATCACCCTCTTAATCGCCACCTTTTTTGGAGGGTGTGCGAGCATTCCCGTAAAAACAAACGGGGGTGACGGTGACGTCTTACCAAAAAAGATCGTCGTGGGTGATCGTACGTATGAAGTTTTTTCGTATTTGCGGGATGGCGAGAAATGGGATTATCATACCATGGTTGAGAGGGCCAAGGAGGTGGATGCCCACCTCGGCCAGGACGATGGCGAATATCTGTTAGACTACCAAGGTGATATTCCCGTCGTTTTCCGTGAGAGAGTCGCTTTCTTTTTTACGGGATGGTCTCATCCCGCCTACTACAACGGCCTTTGCTACATCATTTGGTCCGGCGATAAGTGGGTCAAGAGATGTCACGAAGTTAGCTTCTGGTGGCTCAACCGCGGTCGGGTGCTCCGTCGTATCAAATAACAACCCTTTTTCCTCTTACCACCCCAGCGCAATTGTGCTGGGGTGTTTTTTTATTTACCTCCTCGGCGGGCAAATTCACATACCCCCATTTAAACGGAGGTTAAAACGGGAGTATGGATTATTTCCAAAATCTTCCTTCCTCCAACATCTGACGTTTCCAATTATAATATTTTTGATAATCACAAAGTGTAAAGACATCACCCTCATCAACCTCATCACCACAGTCCAAATCATACGGCACTGCCCAATTAATCTTTCTTTCTCCCCCATCCTTTTGATTTATATAAAAAAAGTTTTCTTGCATACCCAGAATATTAGGATAATTTTCCCTGTCATCAAAAATAGAATGTCCTTCAAAATTATTTTTTGCATTTATTCCCAAAACATTCAATAATGTCGGGGTAAAATCTACCCCACTTGATAAAACACTCACTTCTTTTGGCAAAACACTATTCGGCACATACATCATAAACATATTCTCATCATAACCCAGTATCTTACCCGCCTCTTTGGGAAAATATTCTTTACTGTAAACGGTGTGAAAAATAGCATGATCAGCCACTGCCACCACAATCGTATTATCATAATATTTACTCTTTTTAAAATCATCCCAAAACTTAGAAAAAGCATCATCACTCGTATGAACAGAATTTAAAACTTTGTTTTTTCCATCACCCCAATAAACCATGTCCTCTGCCAAATCATAAGGAGGATGATTATCAACAGTAGAGTACATCGCGAGCCATGGCTGTTTTAATTCTTTAACTGTGTTAAAAACAACTGGAAAAAGCTGATGATCAGAATATCCCCAAGACAAAGGTTCGGCAGTTATTATATCGCCCAACTCTTTTTGACCATAAACTCTGTTAACCCCCATATCTCCAATTATTTCACCTTTATGTCCAAACTCCTTTGGTACAGCAGTAAAATATACTGAATCCTTAAATTTATTATTTTGTAAAACCTCTGGCAAACAAAGTAAACGATGCCCTCTAAACTTATTACTACCCTCTATCTCTGTGTGTCCGGTTGGAGGTAACAATGAACACAGTTGAGACATGATACCAGTAACAGTGGGAGAAGAAGCATTATAATAATTCTTAAAAATAGTAGTGTGCGGATCAGATGCCATCTTTTCTAAACCAGGAGTAACCCCTGCTCTATCTTCG
Source organism: uncultured Gammaproteobacteria bacterium (assembly GCA_964624315.1). Classification (GTDB taxonomy): domain Bacteria; phylum Patescibacteriota; class Patescibacteriia; order Magasanikbacterales; family GWA2-37-8; genus CAZUWJ01. Next base: position 5,397 of record CAZUWJ010000023.1, on the reverse strand, counting down.
TTATAAACACTAGTTAAACGCGCGGAAAAAGATTCAAAAAGTATAATCATTACATTTGGTGGATTGTTTTTAAATTTAGACGGCAACAAAACTTGATTATTTTTATAAACCAAATCCTTTTCTGCTACTTTAAATTTTCCAGTATTATAAAATAAACCAAATTTTTCTAATTTATTTTGCAAACCTTGATCTAAAACCACTTCCTGGCGACTATTTTTATAATCATAAACAAAACTTTTTAAAACCAAAAATTCTGGAGTATTTTTTAACGAAGAAAAAGCAAACAAACTAAACAAAGAGATAAAAATTATTGAAATATAATAATAATTCCAATAACGAGCCGGCGAAATTTGTTTAGCTCTTTTGATAAATTTTAAAACAAACAAAAATACGAAAGACAAGGCCAAGAAACCAACTAATAAGGTTATGGAAAGCCTGTTAAAGATTAGCTGAGAGGAACCTTCCAGGTGATTCAAGATCATTGGACTTATCAAAAATCCATCATAATATAAAAAGACAATATTTACTAACCAAAAAAATAAAAAGAATATAAAAAAACTAGACCATAAAAATAAAAATAAAAATTTTATCTTACTTTTCATGCCAGTATAGATTAATCCACAAACAGCAAAGCCCAAGAGCCAAAAACTAGCAATACTAAGCGACCTAAACAACACCACATTAAAAACCCTAACATATGGATCTAATATATACAGGTCATACGCCACTAGCTGTAACCCAAAAACTATCAAAAAAATAAATAGAGCAAAAACAAATACAGTGCGATTAACCGTTCTCCACAAAAAAGCAGTTGGATGTTTTTTTAGATGTCTTTCTAAAACAAAAAATAACAGCGTAAAAACAAATAAAAAGTAAACTAAACTCAAAATCTGATTTTTAAGTAAAAAAACTAGAAAAAATAAAGAAAAAACTAGAAAAATTTCTGGTAAAGATTTATAAAAATCCTTATGCCAAAAATCTATTTTATTATATTTTTTAATTAAAAAAGTATAAACTCTTCTACTTAGAAAGAAAAATAAATAAATAAAAAGAAAAGTACCTATGATATACAGGCCTAATTTGGTAGTATCTTTTTTGTCTAAGTGATACCAGTTCCAGCAAAAAGAAACTATAAAACTACCCACGATTGGATAAATCGTAGGCAGTACTTTTCCAAAATATCTAAATAATTGATTAATCTTGTTCTTCATCTAGTTTATACCCTTTATTTTCACGAATAGCATTGTGTTCTTCTCTTAATTCAGTGCTATTTTTTTCTAAATATTTTTTTAATTCTTCTCTCAAATGGTCTTGCACCTTATCAATAGCTTTATACAAAGATGCTTCTTCTTTTTTGACAAACAAATCATTGCCCGGAACTTCTAATTTACATTCAGTAAAAAAGATATCCCCTTTATTATGGTGAGTTGATTCTAAACCTAAAGTAACACCGGCTCTAATTATGCCCCCAAAAAATTTATCTAAAGCATCAAACTTTTTTTCAACGTAACTGCTAATAGCATCTGTTAACTCTATATTTTTGGCCGTGACATTTATTTGCATAATATTAAATTAATTTATTACTTGAACCTCCTCCTCTAACTCTATTCTATATTTATTATACACCACCTCTTTTACCTTTTCAACAAGCTTCAGAACATCAGATTGAGTAGCATTGTTAAAATTCACTACAAAATTAGCATGCTCATCAGACACTTTGGCCCCGCCAACCTCTACACCCTTCATCCCAGCCTGATCTATGAGCCAGGCCACTCCGAGCTTACCAACTTGTACAAATTTTTCTGGCAATTGAGATTGCTCTCCAGTCCAGGCAGAAATAGGTAAATTTTTGAAAAAGCTACCCCCAGAAGGAAAAGCTGGAAAACGCCCAGTCCGATATGATAAATATTCTTGAACTTTTTGCACAACTTCTTGTTTTTTACCTTTTTTAAATTGAAAATAAGCGGATATTATAATATCATCATTATTTTTAAAAATACTTTCCCGATATGCATATTCACAATCTTTGACATCTAAATCAATAACTTCACCATCACGATAAACTGTAACTTTTTTTAAATTTTGAGAAGCATCTACACCCATAGCCCCAGCGTTGCCCCGGACTGCTCCCCCTACTGTACCCGGAACCCCAGCCGCCCATTCCAAACCTGTTAATTCATTTTTTATTGTTAGAGCCAAAAGTTGTGCCAAAGGTATGCCTGCCTCAACTTTTATAGCGTCTTCTTTTAACTCAAAATTAACAATGTTTATTCTAATAACCACTCCGTCAAATTCACTGTCAGAAAAAAGTAAATTACTCCCTCCACCCAAAACAAATCTGTTTACCCCCTCGCCATCTAAAAATTTTAACAAACCAATCAAATTTTCAATATTATCAACTATCACAAAATAGCGAGCCGGACCACCTATTTTAAAAGTAGTGTGTTTCGACATTGGTTCATTTAATTTTACTTTTCCGTATTTTTTTAATTCTTGATACATAAATGATTAGCTAATATTACTAAAACCATCATATCATATTATAAAATATTTTTCCAACAAAAACTTGACAAAACATCAAAAATGTATTACAATAATATGTTCGTAACAATACGAATAATCACTTGGGAGGAAAAAAATGAACAAACAAGATAAAAAAGACCTGGGGGTTAAAATTGCAAAGGAAAGGCATGCAAAAAAACTAACGCAGTTTAAGCTCTCAGAACTCACCGGAATAAGTTTCCGGACCATCCAACACATGGAGTACGGCAAATCTGGCCTGGGATTACCATTCCTTCTCAGATTGGATAAATATGTGCCAATCAAAAAGCATATAATGGGGTTATTTGAAAGTGATGTTGTTATTAATAGCGACAGCACCACAGAAGAAAAGAAACTCCAGCACCTTTTCAGGCTTTGGAAAAAGCTTTCCTTTCAAGAAAAGGTGATATTCTTTAATAGCATCACCAAATAACTCCCTCATCTTATTTCACCCCCACCTAAAATTCATAAAGGGTGGGGGCTTTTTTTGACTAAAACTCACTTTTTTGGTAAAATATCTCCGTTAATATGAGTATAAATTCAACCCAAAAAATAAACACGAAGCTTGGCAATAACAGGCTTTTTTATGTTTGTCGAGATATTGAGAGGACCCAAGGCGGTTTATTCTTAGATATCCCCAATTATTGCATAATTACCAATGACTCTCCCCTGTCTTTAGAACTTAAAAAAACGCACGGAGAACAAATACACATAATAAACAAGGGAGAAACTTTGGATACTTGGGAGCTTTTGAAAAAAACCGACCTAATCACTCCCGATGATTATGTGGTGGTTTTTAAAAACACCCCACAAATAGAGAGAACTTGTCTGACAAAAAAATGGACTCTACTAAACCCATCGGCTGATTTATCAAATAAAATAGAAGAAAAAATTTCTCAAATAGAATGGTTAGGAGAATTAAAAAAATATTTACCTGGATACGAAGCCAAGGAATGTAAAAACATAAATTGGGAAGAAGAAAAATTTATTCTACAATTTAATAGGTCTCACACTGGTTCAGGCACTGTTTTGATAAAAAATAAAGATCAGCTAGAAAAAATTAGAGAGAAATTTCCTAACCGTCCAGCTCGTATTGCCAGATACATCAAAGGACCTCTTTTTACTAATAACAATATCGTAGGCAAAGATAAAACTCTAATCGGAAATATTAGTTATCAAATTACTGGACTACGACCTTTTACCGACAAACAATTTGCAACCATTGGCAATGATTGGTTTTTCCCCCATAAATATTTGAACGAAGATCAAATTAAAAAATATAATAAGATTGTTTTAGATATAGGAAAAAAATTACAGGAGAGCGGTTGGAAAGGACTATATGGCGTTGATATTGTCGAAGACGAAGAAACCAAAGACCTGTTTTTATTAGAAATAAATGCCAGACAGCCAGCTAGCACTACTTTTGAGAGTGAACTGCAAGAGAATGTCATCCTGAGTGAAACGAAAGATCTAAAAAACACGTCAAAGATTCTTCGCTCCACTCAGAATGACAGATTAAATACTTTTGAAGCACATTTAATGAGTTTATTGGACCTAGACATTGTAGAAGAATTAACAAAAATTGAAAATGGTTCGCAAATAATTTTTAGAAATCAAATTAAAAAAATAAAAATTAAAAACACTGTAAATAAATTAAAAGAAAAAGATTTTTCTGTCATATTTTATAATAACGATAAACCTAATTCTGACCTTTTAAGAATACAATCAAAAAATAGTGTGATAAAAAATCACAACTTACTTAATGCTAACGGTGAAGATATAAAAAATATTATAAATTAATATGCTTTCAAAATCAACCTTAAAAATAATAGAAGACTATTTATCACTACCCTTTATACACGCAAAAGATATCTCTTGCCCATATTTTAACAACAAACAATCGGGCCAACGAGGACAAGCAAGGGCACTCATAGGCAAAGGAACTCCAAAAGAAATAGTTGAAGAAACAAAAATAATGGCCAAGAAAAAAAATATTGATTTAGAAAAATTAAACAGTGAAGAAACAAAACAATTTTTAGTAGACAATAACATCGGGATTGAATGCTCTGGTTTTGTCAGTAATGTCTTATCTAAACATTATAAGGACAACAACATAAACTTTTTTAAAAAAATACACATACCAACAAAAAATATTTGGCGTAAACTAATAACAAAAATACGTCCAGTTGAAAATATAAATGTTTTAACTTATTTTAATGAACGCAACAGTCATGAAATCAAAAAACTGGACGACATAAAATCTGGAGATTTAATAATTATGCTTAAAACAAAAAAATTAGAACGTAATCATATTATTTTGATAACTGATAAGAATAATGATAAAATTGAATATGCACACGCTACCCGCTCATCATCTGAAGGAAAATACAACCACGGGGTCAGACGTGGAGAAATAAAAATAATTGATCCAACTAAAAATATTTTAGACCAAATCTGGATAGAAAAAGAAAAAACAAATGAAGATAACGAAACTTACACAGAAGCCAAAACCGCTAAAACATTACAAATTAAAAGATTAAAATTTTAAAATATGAATTGTGATCCATTTTCAATAGAGCTATTACGCCAAGCCTTATTATTTGCTATTTTTTCTTGTATTGGCGCTTTTTTATGGGCCCCTATTTTAATAAAAATATTATATAAATATAAAATCACTCGTCGCAGTGAATTTGATTTGACTTTACGTTCTGGAGAAAGAGCAAAAAAAGTTGGTACCCCCATCATGGGAGGACTATTGGTAGTTATAACAGTTACTGTGGTTACTTTGATTTTTAACTGGCATCGTGAATATACCTACGTCCCAATGGGTGCGATGGCGGTTGCAGCTTTGCTTGG
>CAZUWJ010000022.1:0-10737 GCA_964624315.1 uncultured Gammaproteobacteria bacterium | reverse complement strand
CGTCGTTCGACCCATATTTGCCTCCGCTACGCTACGGCAAACATCAGATATACTGAAACGTTATGTGAAATATTCTTTTTCTTTTTTGGGCTATCGCCTAACACTTTTCTATAATGAACAAATTTTATTTTAAATTTTTTATAGAGGGGGGGGCATGGTGTTTTCTCCGCTACGCTCCGAAAACGCTTTTATTAGATTAAATGAACAATTTTACTTATAATCTCAATTAGATTAACAAAAATGCTTATGAAAAACATACTATCAAAACTCTTTACTCTCGCACTTGTAGGCGTAACCATATATTTTTTCTATGATTACAATTTTTTCCTAGCTGTAGTTTTCCTAATTTGGACACTATCACGCCTTTTCGGCTACAGCTTTCAAAGACTCATTAAAGGGTTCGGTGAAATAGCAACACATTCCCAGCTTGAGAAAAAATGTAATGTCGTGCTTGAAATAAAAATCAACATTGAAGAAATCTTGAAACACAAGGCAGTTTCAGAATTGTTTGAGCGTTTAAAGAAGCAAAAAAACATAGAGAAAAAAAGCAAAGATGAATGGACAAAAGACTTACTTCATAGCTACAAAAAGAAATTCGACAAGAAAGAAGCCTTAGAAGAGGTTAAATTCAACATTAAAAACAATGTTCTTTGGAAAAATGGAGAAATTGATTTTAACGACTCTGTGTATCATGAAGTTTTTATCCCATATAATCTTGAAGAATTTGAGAAAAAAGAATTAAGCCCATACATATATACTGGTCTAACCATCAGAATTTTCATTGTAAATGGAATAATCAAATTACAAATTGGTGATTTTGCAAAAGAAGTTAGCCCTGAAGTTATCAAAAAGGGCTTAGATGTATACAAAACACACGAAACAATCGCCTCTTTTCCTTTGATGTATTTCCATTGGCAGCACAAAATCCCCGAAAATTATTTAAACCTTTCGATGTACGCAACCGATTCATATTACAAGCACTTAAAAGGTGACAAAGAGGATTTTACAAAAGACTGGAAAGAAATCAACGAAGAAATACGAGACTATAACTATGTTTGTAGTATTGCGGACGAGTATGTAGAAGATCGCGGACGCTGGGAAAAGATCGTCAAAGGATTTGATGAGAAAAAAGATAAGATGTTAAAAGAAGACGACTTTAAAGACCCATTTGCACGAGACGAGAACGATGATTCTTATGACGATGATTGGCGTGATAACAACATCTATTTTGTAAACAAATTAATGACAATTTTTGTTGCTAACTACAACGAAAATAAAGAAAAAAGAGAAAAATTTGTTTATACGGACTATTATGAAGAAAGACCTTAAATATGACAAAATACATAATAATTTTCGGTGCAGGAGCAAGTTTTGGCTCTGACACAAGCAATACCCCTCCACTCGGCAGTGATCTTTTTAGCGCATTACAACAATTCAACCCTGATGGTTGGGGCAAAATAGACGGAGAATTAGCTGACTCATTTCAATCCGACTTTGAGGGCGCGATGACTTCAGTAAATCCTCATGCATTGCCACCACTACAACGAGCAATGGCTGCTTATTTTTTCAGATTTCAACCAACACAAAATAGCCTTTATTACAAATTAGCAAGACTACTATCCCAAAAAACATGGAACGGCGCTTTTGTTACCCTGAATTACGAAAGGTTACTCGAAATTTCATTAAGTGCAGCAGGTATTCAGCCATTTATAGGAAATGCCACCAACCACACAAACCCCATTGAACTATGTATACCGCATGGTGCCTGTCATATTTTTTGCCAAGCAGTACGTGGATCAGCACAAGGCATTTCTTTTTCTGGTCCAAATGTTACAACAAATGGTCCGGTCGAAGTAATCGCAAATCCCCAAAACTTTCAGGATAGAATTACCACAGATGCCTTTCCACCAGTTATGAGCTATTTTGAACCATCCAAAAGAACTACATCTGGAGCCAATTTTATTGAAAGCCAAAGAAAACGATACGATGATTTAGTAAATAATGCAGAAAAAATTGTAATTATTGGCTTGCGAGTCAGAGGGCATGATAAACATATTTGGGAACCACTATCAAAAACTAAAGCTAATCTGATTTATTGTTCTGGAAATACAGCAGGTGAAGAATTTAAGGAATGGCGGAACCAGAAGCGAAGTGAGAAAGGTGACAAAATTCTAACTCAATATTTTGATGAGAGTTTTGACGAATTAGTAAGAGAGTTGGGATTAAATTAAGGTGTTTGGGGAAGGGGCAATTCACCCCCAGCCCCTCTTGCCCCTTCCCCAAACGAAATCAAATTTATTCATTACAGAAAAGCGGTTTTCTTTCAGAAAACAAAAGGAAAAGTATACATCATATAACACAGCGTATGCGGTTACGGCTTGCTCCGTACCTCCGCAAACCTCCACCCATATTTGCCAGTGGTAAGCACTTCGTTCAATTATACCACTGACAAACATCGCATATACTGAAACGTTAGCTGAAATAAATTTTTTAATAATATAAAATTATGACAACCTATACCAAAAATAGAAAAATTAACCTAAAATTTATTATTTACAAAAAACACTTATAGTGTTATACTAAATATCTATTTAAATAAATCTTTTATAATAACTAACATGAAAAAGGTTATAATAGCTATACTTTTCTTAGGGGTTTTTTTGTTGCCTCCCTTTGTTTTTGCTAAAAAACAAAATAAAACCAATGTGATTCAAACTCAAAATTATTCAAATTTGAATAATTTTAGTAATAAAGAATCAAACATTACTACCATAAAAAAAGCAAGGCAAGAAAAAAAGAAGGCAACTATAAAAGCAAGGCAGGAGAAAAGAAAGGCAGCCATAAAAGCAAGGCAGGAGAAAAGAAAGGCAGCCATAAAAGCAAGGCAGGAGAAGAGAAAGAAGGCTGCTAAAAATGTAAAAACAGACACAGACAAAATAACATCTGATGAATACATTTGGCATAACAATGTTTTAACAACTCAATTTTATATTGGTGAAAGAGGGTCAAAAAATCAAACAGCCTGGAATATTAACGCCGTAAAAAGTTTTGGTTGTGTTGACGACCCTATCAATAGAGATGGAATTTATCCTGCAAACTGCGCTCCAAAAGAAAATTCATTTTATTTTGCTCTGCCCTATGATGATCTTACAAATTCTGGTATTAGAAGAAATTCGGCTAAAGATATCCCATGGTATAATTCATCTTTAGACATAGAAGGTTATTCTTTTGTAAAAAACAAATGGATTGAAATTAAAAAAGGTGATTTTGTATGTTATGCTCAGTGGGAAGATTGTATTCCTATTGATAATACCGGTGAATGCTTTGACAATAACTATGTTTTTGGAAATGAAAATACAATCGTAGAAATTGGAGTTGGTTTAGACGTATCACCAGCCGTATCTGATTGTTTGGGGATGGATGATCCAACTGATAAAAAATTTGGACATATGGACGGTTACACATCTTGGAAATTTATAGATGAAAAAGATGTTCCAAATGGTTTGTGGAAAACAACCATTACTAATTCAAATATTAATTGGTAATAAAAATCTTAAATTAAAAAAGGATGACCCCCCTACTCTTGACTAATTTTCCAAACCTGTCATAATACAAATACTTTACAATTAAATTCTATACATGTGGAACTGAGGTTCAACTCCTCGACTGTGCCGCAACGGTGAAGTCATCTAACACAACGTCAGATGAACAAGTCCGATCTTCATATATAGTAAAAACCCGCCTTCGCTAAAAACTTCGGCGAGGTAATACCCGAGCAGGTAACAAACTATAGTTTAAACATATGTTTTAACTATAGTTTCTAGATATCTTTCCTGCTTTAGGAAAGTTTTTTAATTTAAAAAAAACGGGACAACTTGCCCCGCTGTGATAACATGCCCACCCCTAATATTTCCTTCTTTTAGGACTGGGCGAAAGCTTGTAAGCAGTCCTAACAACTAGGACTACACTATTTATTCCAAGCCACAACACTACGGCCTTGGAATAAATAATTAAGTCCCCTAAAAAGTTGACCCTCTTCTTCACTCTTTGCCTCCTTTAAAAAATACTAATCTCAAAATAATCCTAACCTATTTTTTAAAAAAAGTCAATATGAAAAAATTCATCAAACAAAACCAAAAACCAATCGGCGCTTTCTTGTTTTTCATCTTATTAACTAGTATTAGCGCTTTTGTCTATTTTAACACTGAAAACACTGCGAATATCCAAAAAACTGAGAGCAACCAAAACAGCACAAAAGATATAGATAGCAGTGTCGTTCCAATCCCCCAAGTAATGGATGATAATTTAGATCCTTCGATGCCTCAGGATGACACACGGACAATACCTCAAGATGACAAACAAAAAGATGAACCTGCAATAATCACAGAAAATAGAGAAACTTATTATATTACAGTGGATGGAGAAAAATATAATTTATCATTATCAAATAAACAAGAACTAACTGTTTACGAACTAATGCAATTTTTAACCGCTGATTCTAAAAAACCTTTCTTTTTTCAAACAAAAGAATTTGCTGGCATAGGACATTTTGTTGAGTCTATTAATGGTATAAAAAATAACCAGAAAGAAAATCAATACTGGATTTATTATATTAATGGGGAGTCAGCTAATATGGGCATTTCTCAATACAAAATTCAACCAAACGATAAAATCGAATGGAGATTTGAAGAATCAACTCTATAAATTTATAATTTCTAATTATTATGACAAAAAAAGCAATACTATTAGGAGGTTTTATTTCTTTGTTGTTTATATTTCCAGCTTTTGCTGAAACTACGCCTACCAGCACTCCTGAAATATTAATACCAACATCTACCCCTGAAGTTATTGTTCCTGCCACGCCCCCAACCAGCACCCCAGAGGTTGTTATACCAACTAGTACACCGACCACTACACCAGAAATAATAATTTCAACATCTACCCCAACAAGTACACATAAAATAATTACCCCAACTAGTACACCGACGACTACCCCTAACATAGAAACACCAACCAGTACTCCCACCACTACACCAACTTTAACTACCACCAACACAACTATAACTGAAACCCAAATACAAACTGCAATTGATAAAATATTAAACTATTTAAAATCAAACCAAGACGAAGAAGGAAAAATAATGGACGGCACTGTTACTGACTGGTCCATAATATCTTTTGGGGCTGACAATCAATACGCTGACGACATCAATGAAAAGGGAGTATCTTTGTTAGAATATGAAAAAAAATATAATTTAGATGATCCAAGTGATCTAAATTCTTGCGCCACTTACCCTCGTCATATTTTAGCGCTACTGTCAGCCGGAGTTGAAAAAGACGATGAAGCCATGCTCGGTTTAAAAAATAAAATTATAAATGATTGTTATACAGACAATAAATATGGTTTAAATGGCATTAATGATGATGTATTTGCCCTCATATCTTTACTGGCTCTAGACATTAATCCAGCCGAAAACATCGTAAGAGATATGGTTAGTAACATCAAAGATTGGCAACTGGAAAACGGAGCTTTTTCTTGGCCAGATTGGATGGACCCAACTCAAAAAACCGCTGGCGATGATATAACCGGAGTAAGTATTAATGCTTTAAAATATGCTCAGAATAAAGGAGTAGAAATTGAGAATGAAATAATAAATAATGCCAAAGATTATTTAAAAAATACCCAACAAACTGACGGTGGTTGGGGTTATGGCTCAACTGACATTATGACCACCAGTTGGGTTTTGATGGGTATAAACGCTTTGAGGGAAACACAAAATGATTGGTTTAATACTACAGGTCAAAATCCTTGGTATCCCTTAGTTAATAATTTAAACGAAGACGGATATTACGAGTCTGCTTGGGTTCCAGGTACAGCAGATTGGTTTGCTCTAAAACATGCCGTCCCTGCTCTCGCTGGGAAATCTTGGCCAATAATACTTGACCCAATAGTAGAAAATTTTTCATCTGGCGCAACTTTTACTTATTCAGGTGGTGGTAGTACTCAAGCCAAAACTCAAACTCCTAGCACTACCCCAACTAGCACTCCAGATATGGACCCCGCAACTTCCACACCTACTACAACTTTAGACTTAGAAATTCCCACAACCACACCTAGCACCACTCTGGAAATATTAATTACTACCACAACCCCAACTACCACCCTAACAATAGACACAAATCCAAAACCAATAATCCCCAAAACTAACGTTGTCAAAAAAATAACAACTAGCAATGTAAAAAATAATATTATTAAAAAAACCCAAACTCCAACCAATACATTAATTTTATCAACTGGAGACGAACCAAACAAAAAAATAGATACAGAAAAAATATTAAACCACCTGCCGATAGATTCACCTACTCGCCGAAATGCTAAAAAAGCTCTGGCTGTTTCTGGTGGTGGGACTGTTTTGTTAGGATTATACCTAGGTTTAAAATTGTTTAAGAATCTGTTATAATAAACAAACTTATTAACCAAATAACCTCACTGTCATCCTGAGGAATCAAAGAATCTAGATCCTTCGCTCCACTCAGAATGACAATATAAAATTAATCACAATCAATACAATATGAAAAAATATTTACCAATCTATCTCTTGCTCATCTTAGGCGTTCTAACACGATTTTTACCTCACATGGCTAACTTTACCGCTATCGGAGCTATCGCCTTGTTTGGGGGCATATATTTGCCAAAAAAGTGGTCTGTAATAGCCCCGCTAACCATAATGTTTGCTTCAGACATATTTATTGGCTTTTATAGCTGGCAAATAATGGCTGGCGTTTACCTTGGATTTGTTATTATGGGTTTGATAGGAATACAAGTTAGAAAAAATAAAAAATTCCACACTGTTTTAGCCGGGACTTTACTAGGGAGTATAATATTTTTTCTTTTAACAAACCTGGCTGTTTGGATGTTTGGTACGATGTACGCCCACAACCTATCCGGCTTAATGCAAAGCTATTATATGGCTTTACCATTTTTCAGGAATAGTTTAATGGGAAATCTTATATATACAGCAGTGCTAGTAGGCGGATACGAACTATTCTCTATAAAAATAAAACAAGCTGTATTAGCTTGGAACAAATAATAACTCTAAAAATAACACTCCAAAAGAGTGTTATTTTTTTATCCAAAAGGCAAATTCTCAGGCGGTGCGTCTTGGACTATGGGTAAATTCTTGTCTACAGGCAAATTCTCTACAGGCAATTCTCCTGGCAGTTCTTCTGTCAAATCCCCTGGTAAATTCTCTGGCGCTTTTACTTTTCTGGTGATACCCACTTGTTTAAAAGGATTATTTCCTAAATCCATTGGCAAATCAGATGGTGGTTCAACCCGTTTAGCATAACTTTTTTGAACCAAAGGAGTTTTAACAAAGGGCATTGGAAAATGCCACAAAGTAGCCAACTCTTCTATATTTAGTATACAAGGACCTACCCCCATATTAACTAACCTTTTTTTGAAAGCAAATACAAAAGGATTTTTTCTTTTTTTTCTAAAGGTCATTCTACCAGCCACGATGCCATTACTACTCTGGATAGTAAACTGATTCATCGCCCCGATAACACCCTGCACACATCTCTTATAATTAAAATTATCTATACTAGAAGCATACAACAGCCTTATCTTGGTTTTAAAACCAACTTTAGATATTTTATTTTCTATAGCTTCTAAAATTTTTCTATTTCCTGGACTTAAATCCGAAACTTTACCGTCTTGATCTTTTTTTTCAACAATTTCGCCTGACATAGATTCTGTTCTCCAACCATGTTCCACCAAATCATTGGCAAGTTTTCTTGGCACATCCCCAAACTTATTCAAAACTCCTCCCCCAGAGCCTTCTTTTCCAGTAATCAATTTTTTAACAAGTTCTATGCCTTTTTCTTTCCAACTACTATCAATAGGCACTATTATAATTTGGAACCACAAATTTTCTTCACTGCCAATTCTGGTAAAATTTTCTAACAAAGCGGCCATTGGATCAGAAAAAGTAACATCTGGATTAATATCATATTTAAAATCAGGATAAGTTCTAATCGGATAAGAATTATCTTGCTCTAATTTAAAATCCACTCCTAAAATATTATGCTTTTCATCAGGATATTTATTAGGTATATAATCTACATAGTCTTCAACTTCTGTTATTTCGGCTTCTGGATACTGCGCATAAATAACAGCTTCAACTAGATCTCTATACTCCTCCTCAGTTCTAATCAAAAACTGTATGTATCCACCTATACTTACTATTTCAAAGCTAAAATATTTTTGAACCTGACCATCCCAATATTTTTGTTTAACATTTGGCTGGGAATATGCACCACTTAAATGAGCAAAAATCTGTTCCACTGCTTTTGGAGTTTGCACGGCTACATCAGGAACATCTACTGCTAAGACTACCCAGTCCCAAGTTTCAATATATTTATTTTGTTTATATACTAACCAAAAACTTACTGCTCCATAAAAAAACAGCATCGAAACAATCACCCAACCAAATAAAGCAAACAAATCTGCAACAACACCAATAACTGGCTGATTAATTAACTCAGACCAAAAACTAAAATCCAGACTAAAACCAAACACTGTATTTAAAAACATAACTATTTATCTATAATTTTATAAACTAAACCATAAATAATTAGTGAACTAAAAACTGTCCACCACCAATTATGAAAAGCGGAATAATAACCCCCAAAATAAAAAGAGGCAGACATTAAAGTAAAGGCCAAGGCAGTTAAATGCCTAATTAAATTACTACTCATAACTATAAATTACAAAATAATTAAAATATAAATAAAAATACATACTAACGCTACCAATATATTATAGCACAACTTCTCAAACTACAAAAGAATAAATTTAAAAACCCTCCGTTTAAACGAAGGGTTTTTAAATTTTTCTAATTTTTATATTATCTTCTCTGCCATCTCTCAACCAAAGCCAATAAAGGGCTGGCAATAAAGATTGAAGAATAAGCACCACTCACAACGCCAATCAATAGTGCTAAGACAAATTCGTGTATAGTTGAGCCACCAAATAAATATAACGCTGATAAAACTAACAAAGTAGTAAGAGTAGTATTTATAGAACGCATAAAAGTTTGGTTTAATCCAGAGTTGATTACCTCTCCAAAATCATCTGATCGTCTTTTCAACAAATTTTCTCTAATACGATCGTAAACAACTATAGTATCATTAACAGAATAACCCACAACAGTCAATATCGCTACCACAAAAGCAATATTAACTTCTGTTCCAAAGAAATAACCAAGCAAAGCGAACACTGCCATCACTACTAAAGCATCATGAAGCAACGCTACAATTGCGAGTAATCCATACTTATAACTGGCAACTGGTTTTGATACTTTTTTAAAAGCATAGGCTACATAAAACACAATGGCTAAAATAACTAACAAAGCAGCCCAAAAAGCTCTATCACGCAAAGTTTGGGAGACAGAAGCACCAATAGTTTCAAATCTTTCTTCATGCACTTTATTTTCTTCTGTTTGAAAACCATCACGCAAAGTTTGTAAAACTTGTTGATGTTCATCTTCTGACAAAAATTGCATTCTAACCAAAACGCCGTTATCTCCAGTACCTTGAACAACCGGATTTTCAATCCCGCTTTCAAATAAATTTTCCAAGATCAAATTATGTTCTGGGCGTTCATTAAAACTAACTTCCATTAAAGATCCACCAGTAAAATCAATTCCTGGCTTCAGACCAAAAATAGCTAAAATAGCTATGCTGGCCATTATTACAACCGCAGCTGTACCAATCCAGACTTTTGAATATTTTATAAAAGGTATATTCATATTATTTTTTATGACCTAAGAATAGAAAATTACCCTCGTCTTTGAACCAAGCAAAAACAAATCGCATAAAAGTACGGGTAATTATAACGGCTGTAAACATGGATAACAACACACCAATTGCTAGAGTTACAGCAAAACCTTGAACAAAACCACTGCCAAACCAAATCAGCAATACACAACTAATTAAAGTAGTAATATTACCATCACGAATAGATGTCCAAGCTCTAACAAAAGCTTCTTCCATGGCAGTCTTTAAACTTTTTCCACTTTTTAATTCTTCTTTTAATCTCTCGAATACAAGCACATTGGCATCAACCGCCATACCAACAGACAATATAAAACCAGCCATACCAGATAATGTTAGAGTAACACCCAATATTTTATACAAAGCCAAGTTCATCCCAACATAAACAGCCAAAGCTACCACAGATATTAAACCAGGTAAACGATAATACAAAATCATAAATCCTATCACCAACATTAATCCGACAATACCAGCGTAAAAACTTTTTTTCAAAGAATCTAATCCTAAAGTAGCATCAACTTTTTGTTGAGAGATAAGTTCAACCGGAACAGGTAGCGCACCTGAATTTAACCTTTGAGATAATAATCTGGCCTCTTCAATATTAAAACCACCAGAGATAACCGCACTACCACTTAAAATAGGTTCGTTAACAACTGGGATACTAATAGGAGTTCCGTCTAAAAAGATAGCAATCGAACGACCAACATTATCTTCGGTCATTTGAGCAAATAATTTTGAACCTTCACTATCAAAATTTAAATTAACTTGTATCTGACCAGTCTGCATATCTTCAGTCACTTCCGCTCTTTCTAATTGCTTACCAGACAACTCAGTCCTCTTCCATTCTTCGGTCGGAGGTAAAATATCAGTAGCCTCTTTTGTTTCTAAATAAACACGGGC
>CAZUWJ010000021.1:0-11380 GCA_964624315.1 uncultured Gammaproteobacteria bacterium | reverse complement strand
GTGATAAAAAGATTCGCGTAGTAAAATTCAAAAGAAAAGTTCGTTATAAACGTGTAATCGGACATCGTCAACACAAGACTAAGATTAAGATTAAGGAAGTGAAATAAAGACCGATTTAGAAAAAGATTTTACAGATTTAAAAACCCGCTGGAAGGCGGGTTTTTTGTGTCTGTCGTCTATTCGTGGCTAAAAAATAATTACGTAATTAAAAAAGATGTCAGTACATGTGTTAGTACACGTGTACTAACACATGTACTGATTTAAATACTGACATCTTTTTTAATATTTTATTTTTTAATCAAAAGATCTAAGTCTATTTCGGCATCAATAAATTTTTTATTAAATGTACCTCTAGAATCTTCAATACCTTTATTATAAATATGATTGCCAACATTCTGTAAAAAGAAATCCAGGATTTCTTCGGCTGCAATAACGCCAATTTCTTCGTCACGTTCTTTTTCGAAGAATGTAATTATTTCCTCAGCACATGCCCTCCTTCTTCCTTCAGGGAGTAAATCCCATTTTCGTTTTACTTTTGACATATTTTAAATTCTATTCTTCAAGGCGCTTCCCAAAGTGATTTCATCAGCATATTGTAAATCACTGCCCATAGCAAGTCCGCGAGCGAGGCGGGAGACTTTTATTTGTGGATTAGTATCTTTTATTTTTTTTTCCAAAAACATCATAGTGGTTTCGCCATTCAAATCAGGGTTGAGAGCCAAAATTATTTCTTTGGTATCTGGTTTTTTTGCTCTAGTTAATAGTTCTGTAAATTTTAAATATCTAGGAACTAAATCATGACCTGGTTTTAGTGTTCCGCGTAAGACATGATATAGTCCATTATATTCGTTAGTTTTTTCTATTGCTTGTAAATTTTGTGGTTCCTGAACTACACAAATAGTTGATTGGTCACGTTTAGTATCAGCACAAATACTACAAGGTGATTCATCAGTGAAATTCCAGCAAATTTCGCAACTTTTAATTTGTTCAATTAAGTTTTTTAATGACAAAGTCATCTCAGCTACATCTTTTTTGCCGGATTTTAATAAATAAAAAACAAACCTTTCAGCTGTTCGTTCACCGACTGTAGGTAAGTTTGAAAAAGCTTTGATTAAATTGTCTATTGGTTTGCTATACATTTTACTTCACCCTGTCTGCCATGCCTGGTACTGGCGGGCAGGCCTGCCCCTCTCCTTATAAAGGAGAGGGGACGTTTTTATTTCTTTTGTTTTATTATAACTTGGTTAATTTAGTTTAGCTTAGTCCTGGTATTCCACCCATTTCTTTCATTTTGCTAGCCATTATTTTTTGAATTTTTTTGCTAACATCATCGTGAGCATCTTTGAAGGCTTTTTCTAGTTTAGCTTTTTTATCTGGATCTAATAGATCAGGGCTAATATTTACTTTTGTAAGTTTTAAATTTCCATCCATAGTAAGAGATACACCACCACTTTCGGCATTAGCATTTTCATCTGCTAATTTACTTTGCATGTCTTTGGCTTTGTCACGTATGTCTTTGAACTGTTTTAGTTTGTTGAACATAAATTAAAGGCTTAAAATGCCTGAGAAGCTTGAAAGGCTTGAAAGGCTTTTGTTAATAAAATTTATTGTTTAAAATGCTGGGACTTTTGGTTCTGTTGGCTTGTTTGTAGCTGGTTGTTGTGGTACTGGTGGTGGATTTCCAAACTGTGTATCCAAGCTCTTATAGCTAGCCCTGGTGCCATCAAAGAATAGTTTTACTACACCAGTCGGACCGTTTCTGTGTTTGGCAATATGTATTTCACCAATATTTAATTCATCTGGTGGTATATCTTCTTCTCTATAATTTCTGTCAGACGATTTACGATAGATAAACATAACCACATCAGCATCCTGCTCAATAGAACCAGAGTCACGCAAGTCGGATAGTTTTGGTATGGCGGGTTTTCTAGATTCCACTGAACGAGATAATTGAGACAAAGCTAGAACTGGAACATCTAGTTCACGAGCAATTCCTTTTAGATTTCTACTCATTTCTGCAACTTCTTGAACACGATTGTCAGAATTACGTTTGTTGTGTGATTCCATGAGTTGTAGATAGTCTACTATTATTAACCCTAAGCCATGCTCAGCTTTTAGACGGCGAGCTTTAGTTTTAATTTGCATTACATTATTTCCTGGACTATCATCAATGTATATTGGTGCTTCGGATAATACTCCCATAGCATGGCCAATACGGGGAAAGTCTTGGCTATCAGGTCGGTCAGACAAATTTCCAGTTCTCATTTTCCACAAATCTACATCAGCTTCTGCACAAAGCATCCTGTCTACTAATTGTTCCTTACTCATCTCAAGTGAGAATAATCCTACAGGGACATTACCTCTAACTCCAGCGTGACGGGCAATATCTAGTGCTAGAGAGGTTTTACCAACAGAAGGACGAGCTGCCAGAATTACCAAATCAGAATTTTGAAGTCCGGCTAATAAATTGTCTAATTGTTTAAAACCAGTAGAGACACCACGTAATTTACCTTTTTCTCTATGTAGTTCGTCGATGCGTTCAAAGGCATTGCTTAGCACATTTCTAATAGGAGTAAAAGTTTGTTTTAAATGTTTTTCAGTTACGCTGTATAGTTGTTGTTGAGCTTCATCAAGTAAACCTTCTACATCCTCGGCCTCTTCTTTGTAACCGAGCTTGGTGATTTCTGTGGCTGCTGATAATAATTTTCTTAATGTAGATTTGCGACGAACAATTTTTGCATATTGTTCAATATGAGATGAAGTTGGGACTGCGTTGGAAAGTTTTATTAAGTAACTTCTACCCCCAATTTTTTCCAGTATCCCTTTTTCTTCTAATCTATTTCCAAGTGTAAGAACATCAACCGGTTCGTTTTTGTTATAAATTTCGGTTGCAGTTTCAAAAATTTTATTGTGAGAATTTTTATAAAAATCATCTTCATCTACTTGGTCGGCAATTTTTATCATTGCGTCTTTATCAATCAAAATAGAACCCAAAAGAGACATTTCTGCTTCTAGATTTTGTGGTGGAATTTTTTGTAGTTCATTAATGTTTGACATAAGTGTAGGTATATTAGCTTATCTAGACTTTTTTATCAATACCAAAAACTTAATAAAATGTGGGGAAACTGGGGATATTGAATTAAACAGCTAGTTCGTCTATACTGTATGTATAAATATATGGCTAAAGTCTGTCTAATAAACAATTTATACGGGGGCAATTCTGTTGGTGGTGCTGAAAAAGTTGTTCAGGTCCGAGCTTTGGAATACAAGAAAAAAGGGGATAGTGTCATTATAATTACAACTAAAGCTAGTAAGAATCCAAAAATAGAAAAAAGTGATGAAGGTGGTATTGCGGTATATAAAGTTTGGATTCCAAATATTTTTTATTATAAAGATTTATCTAAGCATGGTTTTATTTTGAAATTAATTTGGCATTTTGTTGATATTTTTAATTTTAGAGGTGCACAGATTATTAATAAAATTTTAAAGCAAGAGAAAACAGATGTTGTTGAGACGCATAATTTAATGGGTGTGGGATATAATTTTTTGAAGAAAGAAAAATGTATGAAGGGGCAGGTCGCGACCTGCCCGTACAAGCAAATTCATTATTTGCATGATGTACAGTTGGTAGAGCCGAGTGGGGTTTTATCTTGGGATCATAAAAAGGATAATGTTTGGCAGAAAATATATTCGGGGATTATGAAGAGGAAATTTAGAGGTGTAGATGAAGTTGTTTCGCCGTCAGAATTTTTGCGGGATTTTTATTTAAAGCGCGGGTTTTTTAAAAAATCAGAATGGAATATTGCAGTAGGGAACAGGTATGCCTGTTCCTCAATCGCCACACCAGACGCATGTTCGTGCAGTGTGGCACGATTGTCTGTGGATGGAATAGATTTGCCCTTCGATGGGAACAGGCGTGCCTGTTCCGTACACGAGCCATTGCATGTTTCAAATCAAAAATATTTATTCGTAGGATCATTGGTGGAACATAAGGGTGTCCATATTTTAATGCAGGCGTGGAATATGATGTGTGCCGTAGGGAACGGGCATGCCCAGTCCGTACCGTATTTGCATATCGTCGGTGACGGGATTTTACGAGAAGAAGTAGAGAGCTGGGCTTTTGCCAAGGACAATGTAAAAGTCCATGGTCGTTTAGAAGGAAAAGAATTAGAAGAAATTTATAAAAAATGCGATACATTAATTTTCCCTTCAATTTGTATAGAAAATAATCCAACAGTAATTCATGAGGCTCATCAATATGGCCTGAAAGTAATTGCGAGTGATACGGGTGGTGTTAGCGAGATTGTTTGTGAGGATGGTATTTTGGTTGAGCCGGGGAGCGTGGAAAAATTAATTAAGATATTGAGTAATTAAGAAAAACAAAATAGACCGTACTATAGACCGTACTATGGTATGGTCTATTTTTATTGACAAAATCACATGAGCATGTTTAAATATAAAGAGGTTTCGGTCTTTTTTGAATTAACCGTTGTGAGGTGTGTGATGTGGGAGAATATTTTTCTGGGTTCTTTGACTATAGCGCTCTGTGGGTTTGGTATGTTTGATCTTTATCGTTACCTAGATGCGATGAAGATGGCAAATCGAGGTTGTCAGAGTAGTCAGGTAATGAAAAGGAGGAATCTCTGGAAGAAAAGTCTCTTTTTCTTTGTGCTCTGTGTTGTGCTTTTTATCCTGATCGTCTACTACTCTTCTGGTGCCAAGGTGTTGGGATTGGTGTTGTTGATAGGTTTTATCACCTACACTGAAACTCTCATCAAGAGGCACATTGTAAGAATTAGTGAACATCTAGAGAGCCTTCGCCCATCGGGTAATCCTCTCATGGACGTTAAGAAGGAGTATACCCTAAAGGCTAGTTTGGCAAATTGGGAAATTGTTCAAGGGCTGAGACTTTGGTTCGGTTGGGGATTGTTGTTGCTACTGTTTGGTGGCTTTTTCTTTCCTAAGTTCTTGGAGAAAATTTTTACTTTCATGATAGGGTAGATTATGCCTTAAAGGAGGTGAATTGATCAAAGTGCCAACGGAAGTTTTCATACATACGAAAACAACCTGCGGCCACACTGATTTCTAAATATTTTGGAGATCAATGTGGAGGATGCAGGTTGTTTTTGTTTTTAAAAATAGTACTATTTTTCCCCTCTAGAGAGGGGTGCCCGCAGGGTGGGGTGTGTTGGCGTTTGTCGTTTGTAAACCTTGGCGAACACACCCCAAGCACTGCGTGTCTTACCCCTCTCAAGAGGGATTTTTTTATCTCTTTTTTGTATTTAAAAAAGACGTGATAAATTGCGTCTCTACATTTTATATTCTATATTCATAATTCATACCCACAGGGCATCAGTGTTCCCTGATAATTCGTAATTCATTTATTCTATCATGTATTCATACACCCAAACCCTACCACCTGCCAGTTCCCACCAGTTGTCAGCTTCTAGTTTTGCAGTGTCTCGTATTTCAGCAGCTGGTGCCCAGTAGTTGGTATGCACAAAGTAGGCTTTTTTTACACCAACGAAATTCATGGCTTGTTCCATCCATTGTCGTTTGGGTTCTTGATAAACCATTTTTCTAAAATATTGATAAAGTGGTCCGCCAGTTGGGACTGAGTAAAAATAGTGTTCACCTGTCGCTGTCTTGAAATATTTTGCAAAACTAAATTCTCGTAAAGCAGCTGCTGAGACTAATTGGTTGGTTAATACAATATAGTCTTTTTTTCCTTTATTCAAATTATCTATAAAGTGTACCGTTGTGATGTCGGCTTTTCTAACGCTGTAGCCAGTGTGATGAGAAATTTGGTCTATAGTTGGATAAGTAAAATACCAAGATATCAGTAAAAGTGTAGAAAAAATTATTGCCAGACCAAACTGTTTTATTGGTTGTTTTTTTATAAAGATAAATAATTCACGCAGACTTATAATAAAAAATGGTAATGAAATTATTAAAATTATTGTCAACATTCGTCCAGCATAACTGCCTTGTTCATAAAAAATTACGCCAGCAAAATTTAGACTAGTAGACAGTAAGAAGGATGAAATAAATAAGCCTACTATGGTCGCAACAAAGAAATATGTTTGTTTGATTTTATATTTTTTGATGGCAAAAAATATTCCCAAGATAGTAACAATAAGAAATAATGACACCATAGCATCTCGGTAGTAATAAAGTAATTGCCAAAACCAATTGCCTTTATCCATCCAGTAGTAATGAGGTCGAGCAAATAATGACCAAAAACCATCTAAATTATTTAGTGGGTTTTTTATTGCCATATTTTGCCTCAATCTTTTTGCATTTAAATAAAAAGTAATAGGTAAAATTAAGGCAATGATTGTGGAGTAAATTGTATAAAATACAAATTATATCTTGGATTGAAACTTTTTATATATAATCGAACAAAAATAAATAAAAAATAATGGTAATCCCACTAGAGGATGAATACAAATAGTTGTTAAAGATATTATAAGACCAAATAGATTGGTTTTACTGTTGTTGTGTTTTATTTCATACCAGATCCAAAATATAATAACCAGAGTTAGTAAAAGAGCCAGATTATTTGGTGTAGTCATTATTAAAAAAGATAAAGGTAATAGTGGAATTAGGGCTAGGGCTGGAATAAGTTTATGTCTTAGATTAATTTTTGATAAGCTAAAATAGGCAACAAGTGGCGTTATTATTCCTGACAAAATCGGTACCAATGATTTATCCAGCGATGTTATGCTAATTTTGCTAATAAAGTTTAACGCAACTATTAGTACATACTGCCCAATATAATATGGTTGTTTTGGTAATATAAAACCTTTTTCAGAGATCCATTTTTCCGTTGCTTGATGAATAAATGGATCAAAACCAAAACCAATTTTAAAAATTATTAGTGCAACATTCAAAATTAGAGAAGTGTGAATTATTATGAGTAATAAGTTTGATAAAGTATGTTTAGATTTTTGAACTACCCACAAAAGTAGTATTGAAGTAATAAAAAAGATTAAGAAAAATTTAGGCCCATTAATTGTCCAGGGAGAGATTAAATTGTCAGTAAATCTTTTTGTAAATAAAACGTAAAATAGTAAAGCTTGTCCACCAAAGACAATTAAGCCTAGAAGTTTGGTTCCCAAATGTGATTTAATATAGCTGTATGATTCTAAATCAATCTTTGTAACATCATCAAAGAGTTCTAGCTCTTTGTTTTTTTGTAGTGATATAAGTATTGGCAAAAGTACCAGGATAAAAGCAATTATTTCTTTGTCTATCTGGTAAAACCAATATATACCAGAGAGTAGTATTGTCATCAATCCAAATAAGGACAAAGTACCAAAAAGTAATTGCCAGATTTTTCTTTCTTTGTTCAAAAACCAACCACCCAAATATATTCCAAAAAAACCAAAATAAAAAATACTGGCGAGTATCTGCCACCAAGATGATTCGGCACTCCACAGCGAAAACAGGGTTAGCACTGTCAAAAGCGACCCAAAGGTGATATACTTTCCGTTAAAGAGAAGTTTGTTATTCATACTGTTCTATTTTAGCAGATTTGAGGGAAGAATCAATAGTAATGAAAGATTAATTCAAAAATATGGGAAGAATAAATTACTTTATAAAAAAACACCCGGATCTGTTTAATTATTTGCCGGCAGATGAGGTGCATCCGCATGATCACTGGATGGCTAGGACATTTTTAAAATTGTTTCCAAAGTCTGTTACACCAAACCGAGTAACAGCTTTTCGTGTATTGGCAACCCCGGCAGTTTTTTTTATAATTTTGTATGGTCATTATAAAGTTGGAGTTTTACTTTTTATTATAGTTGCTTTTACAGATGCAATTGACGGATCTATGGCTCGTACTAGGGATCAAGTTACTAGATTTGGTATGATGTTTGATCCACTAGCTGACAAACTTTTAATTGGTTCAATGGTTTTGCTTTTGGTTTTTAAGTATTTTAATTTTTGGCTTGGTTTTGTAATTTTGGGTTTGGAAATAGTTTTTATTATTGTTGCTTTTATAGCTAGCTACAAGTTTAAGACAGTAAAGATGGCAAACCTATGGGGAAAGACAAAAATGATTTTACAAGTCTTAGCAGTCTGCCTTACTCTTTTTGCCTTAGTTTGGGAGATTCCTTATTTGCTTACTGTGGCAGCTTGGGTTTTTGGTCTGGCGATTGGGTTTGCGGTTGTTAGTTTGTTTGCACAGGGAATTTGATTAGGTATTTAGGTGGGCTAGGTATATAGGTTGATTAGGTTTTAGGTGTGTGGGTATCTTAAGACCACTTTATGGTGGTTTTTTTTGTTACGTAGCTTGTTACGTAACAAAAATATTAGAACGTCCCTTCTCCTTGTAGGAGAAGGACAGGATGAGGTCTTGGGACGAGTGCAAATACAAAAGCTTATGCATTATATACTACGTAGCTTCTGTGAGACCTCACCCCTAGCCCCTCTCCTAAAAGGAGAGGGGAAACTATATTGTGACTTGAATTTATATTTAGAAAATGTAATAATACCTCTAGAAAAAGGAAAACCCGCGCTTCGATAATCTCGGTCAGGACGACCAGAGACGAAGAACGGGCTAACGGGTGAGGGTACCAGTCTGGCGGAGTTTTTCCGCGAGAGAGAGAATACCGTAGTAGAAGGAAATGATCAGGAGGATGTCGGCCACGTAGAGACCCCAATGTCCCTGAGGTGTCGTGGACATTATCGCCAACATCGCGAACGATATCCCAGCGACTTGCCAGCCGGTCTTGTCCTTACCGTCTTCAGTCGAGTTGGTCTTCGAAGGTGTTTTTGTCGTCGGTTTTCGGTTCTTTTTTTCCTCAACGTATGTGTGTATCCTGATCGCTCCTACAATGATTTCGTAGATGATCAGGGTTGCCGAAAGAATATAGAAGATGATGTGCTCGATCGTTGATTGAATGGGTAGCATGATGACCAAGGTAAAGATCACTGAGCATTGGCAAATCTTGTCTTTCATGGCGTCGACAAAACCTCCCCAGACCTTGTCATCATGAAATTTGAGTTTTTCTCTTGCCCGTGCTACTGGTCCGTCCAGCACATCACAGAAGAGTGACGAGAAAAGGTACGTCGATAGTGCCCAGACCTTAAATCCTAAAGCCATGAGGATTAGGGTGGCTGGTAGTGTTGCCAGGCCCGTGTAGGTGACTGTGTTCGCGCTGGTCCTACGTGCGATCCAGTAGGCCAGAGGTTTGAGCAGAGACTGAACGAAAGGACTAAGATTGTGGAACATAATTCCCTCCAGAAAGTGAAAGAACGAAACGATTGTCTACTAATTTTTACCATTAAAAACAAAAAAAGTCAAGTGTTATGAATTTTTTTCAAAAACAAATAAACTATCATGCAGTATTTTTTTGTAGTATTTAAAAGTATTTTTTCACGGTAAGTTATATGGTATTAAACTACTTGTCCCGATTAAATCGGGAAATAAAAATTATAGGACTATTATCAGTCTTGATTTTGTTATTTTTTAATTTGAATTTTTGGTCATACGGCCTATTGGGTTGGATTTTGCTTACTATCTATATTTTATTAGTTGGTGAATATTGGCGAATGATTTTTAGAAAAGTCTTGTGGTTGAGTAGAAAATTATGGATTACTAAAATATTTTCTTATTTGTCAGTTTTTTTACTTTTAAGTTTTGTTAGTTCTGTTTTTATTGTTTTTAATCGCCTAAGTTTATCTTTGGTTTGGTTCGCATATGTCGTGGTTGCTGTCTTGTCTTTGATAATTTTTTATCTGGTACAAAATTCCAAAAGAAAAAAACCAGTACTATTGGATGTTAGAGATGAAAATTTAATTGTTTTCAAAAAAACTTTTGTTTTGCCAGTTGCTTATTTTATTTTATGGGTGATTGGTTTTTATTTTTTATATATTAGCAAATCAACTGAGATATTGCGCTCACCTTGGCAGGCGATTAGTGAGTATTATTTATTAATATTTTTTGTTTTAACTTTGTTTTCAGGGATATTTTTATTTTCCAAATATAAGACCAAGACAATTTTATTTATCTTTCTTTTTCAATCAATTTTACTCCATCTCTATATACCGATGTCACATCAGATGCCTTGGGGCGGAGATGTTTGGCGTCATGTGGCCAATGAAAAGATATTAATGCAAGAAGAACAGATTTTACCTGTACTTGTTGGTGAAGATGCACATTGGGTAGAAGTGGTTGGTGCGGATGTCCCAGAAGTTTTTACAAAGCCTCACAAATACACTTACGGACAGCTTTGGGGTAGTTCAGTACTGCTTGCTGAGACTTTACAGGTTGATTTACTAGATATCAATCGCTGGCTTATTCCAATACTCTGGTCAATATGCATGCCCTTTATTTTATTTCGTTTGGGTTGGATTTTGTTTGGTTCAGTCAGGCGGGGATTGTGGTTGCCATGGTTTATGTTTCTCACCTTTCCATTTCAAGCTTGGGGTGGGCTAACTTTGCCGGTTAGTTTGGGTTTTGTTACATTTCTATTTGCTCTAATGCTTTGGTTACAATACTTACGTGACGGAAATAAATTGCAGAGAAATTTGACTCTAGTTTTTGCATGTCTTATGTTGTTTGGTTATTCTCTTTATTTTATTTTGATTTGGCTAGTAATTTTATTTTCAATTGCAATTAAATACCTACCAAAATCTACAGTTCCAAAAAATATTTCAAAATATAGTTTATTGTTTTTATCAATTTTTATTTTTCCTATTATCGAGATTATTAGTAAGGTAAGTTTTATTCCAGAAAAAATAGAATGGTGGTTTGGTTTGAAACAAATAATTGGTAGGTTTTCTGGATTTTTTTATGCGCAAATGATTCGTCCACATGATATTTTAGGTGGAAATGTTTTGTTCAGTCACACACCAGACTATGCATTTGTTTTAAATATTTTTAATACTTGGCGCTGGTGGTTGATTCCATTTATGTTATTTATGATAGGATTAGCTAAGTTTGGGGTTTTCAAAATACTAAAAAAGAAAAATCAAATACATTTGCTTATTTTATTTCTTACCTCTACGGTAGTTGGCGGTTATGTGATTGGTTGGTTTATTTTGGCTGGAGACAAGCTGTTTACTCGTAGGCTTGAGCTTGTGTTTGCTTTTCTTTGGATATTTTTAATAGTTTATGTTTTGCAAAGATCACTAGTCAGGTGGCGAGCTCGGGATTTGTTTGTTAGAATTGGAGTAGTAGTCTGCCTAATTATATTTTCTTGGTTTGGAACTTTTGCTTATTCGTCAGGTCTGGATGATAGAGTGATTTCAGTCAATGAGTATGAAGTTGCCCAAAAAGTTTGGGTAGAAGAACTAGGTTGTGTACTTGGTGACACTTGGTTTTTGTTGGGTTTAGAGGGTGTTAGTGCAGGTAAGATTGTCGGCGGAG
>CAZUWJ010000020.1:0-11692 GCA_964624315.1 uncultured Gammaproteobacteria bacterium | reverse complement strand
ATATAAAAGCAGGGATAGAAGTTTCTATTGTTTTAAAAAAAGATCAGAGGACAGGCGAACTGACAGATGGGATCGTTCAAGGTATTCTTACCAATTCCCCCACCCACCCACATGGAATAAAAGTAAGATTAGAAAGTGGTGAGATAGGAAGAGTTCAGGTTATAAAATAAATTTTGTAGAATATCCTTATCCCATTAATATCCACCGCAGTTAAATTGGTAACAGCGATTATTTTATGGTATAATAAATGCGATTAATTTTAAATATGCCAAATAATAAATCAACTCCAGAAGAAAAATTATCTGATGCTAAACTTGAACAAAAAATAACTGAAAAGCCCGCTTTCTCAGTAGATAAAGAACGGGTTGAATCAAAAGAAAAATCAGGAGAAAATCAACCCAAGAAAAAAACACCTCCTGTGCAACCAGCTGAAGAACCAAAAAGAAAGATAAACTTATCTAGAATAACCGGACGCAAACCAATACCTCAGATAAGGGACAGAGAAGTTGTACAAATAGAAAAAATATTAGAATCAGGTTTAGATGACTCTTACCAACGATTGTCCCCTATTGCTAAACAAGAATTCAAGCTAAGAGGAGAGCAAACTTCTCTTAAAATAAAAGAATTGCTAAAAAATAGTCATATAAAAGCTAAAAAAATATTTAAACTTATTTTGGACTGGCTAAAAATATTACCAGGTGTAAATAAATTCTTTTTAGAACAAGAAGCTAAAATAAAAACAGACAGAATATTAGCTTTAAAAAATAAAGATAACCAAAATTAATGTGGGCATAGATAGTTGGCAAATACAACTTTTTATTTCAAACCTACTTAGCAACCAGGTATTTTTTATGATTTTTATAGGAACACTTTTTTTATTTATTTTATTTTTATTACTACTTATTGCCAAAAAAATAATAAAAGTTTTTAACCAAACATCAACTACTTTCCATAAAAGCATACTTTTAATCAAAGTACCAAAAGAAAGGAAAGGAGACGACAGCAAATCATCTTCTGGAGAAGATAATTTGAACCAAACCAGAGAGCAAATTGCTGTAGTTGAGACTCTTTTTTCTTCTATTGCTGGACTTAAATCAGAAAAAGGATTTGGTAGATGGCTTTTTGGTAGTAAAAATAATTTTTCTTTTGAAATAGTAGTCAAAGAAAATAAAATATCATTTTTTATGGCTGTTCCTGACAAGTACCGCAATTTTATGGAACAACAAATACATGCTCAATATTCTGATGCTGAGATTACCGAAGTTCCTGATTATAATATATTTGAAGCCGATAGTCATGTAGTCGGAGCTAACTTAATATTCAAAAACAACCCTGTCTTTCCTATTAATACCTATAAAAAAATGGATAATGATCCAATGGTAGCTTTGCTTAATCCACTTAGCAAGGTACTGGATGATGAAGGCGCGATTATCCAATATGTAGTCAAATCAGCCCCAAATAACTGGCGCAGAAAAGCTGTTCAAATGACTAGAGCTATAAAAAAAGGAGAGAAATTTGAAAATGTATCTAAAAAAAATATATTTTTAAAAATATTAGCTGATTTTGGTAGTTACCTATCCCCTCCTAAAAAAGACGATTCCATAAAAAATGACAAACCTGATAAATACCAACCCACCCAAATGGAAGAAGAAATGGTCAAAGGAATGGAAGAGAAAATCAGCCACGGTGGTTTGGAAGCCACTGTTAGGGTAATAAGTTCAGCTAAAAACAAAGAAAAAGCTCTATCTAATTTAGAAAACATTATCAATGCTTATAGCCAATATAATATTTATAGATATGGCAACTCTTTTAGTGCAGTAGTGCCAAGCCGATCAAATAATATTATTAGAGAATCAATTTACCGAAATATCAATGAAAAACGTAGAATAATTGTAAATACAGAAGAGATGGCCAGTCTCTGGCATTTACCTACCCCAAAAACAGAAACTCCTCACATAAATTGGCTAGGAGCCAGAAAAGCTCCACCACCTACTAACATGCCGACTGAGGGCTTGACTTTGGGCAGAACAATTTATCGTGGAGTTGAAAAAATAGTAAAAATTAAAAGAGAAGACCGCAGACGTCATCTGTATGTGATTGGAAAATCTGGTGGTGGTAAATCTGTTTTTATTCAAAATCTAGCTGTTCAAGATGTTTTAAATGGCGAAGGTGTTTGTGTAGTTGATCCTCATGGTGATTTTGTGGAATATGTTTTACAGCACATCCCAAAAGAAAGGGCTGAAGATGTAATATATTTTAATCCAGCTGATGTCGAAAGGCCAATCGGTTTAAATATGTTAGAAGTCAAAAGTGAAGAAGAAAAAGATTTTGCCACCCAAGAAATGATCTCTATTTTCTATAAATTAGTTACTGATCCATCTATGATTGGTCCAATGTTTGAACACAACATGAGGAATGTAATGTTAACCCTGATGTCTGATATGGAAAATCCTGGTACCATTGCTGAAGTGCCTCGCATGTTTACTGATGATGCTTTTGTAGCCAAATGGAAAAGTAAAGTAAAAGACCCAATGATATTAAACTTTTGGGATCAAGAAATGGCCAAAACTACTGAACACACCAAGTCAGAAATGTTAGGGTATTTAATATCCAAAGTTGGGCGTTTTATTGAAAATCAAATGGTTAGAAATATTATCGGACAAAGCCATTCTGGATTTAATTTTAGAGATGTAATGGATAAAAAGAAAATATTACTAGTTAATCTAGCCAAAGGTTTGGTCGGTGAAATTAACTCAAACCTAATGGGTATGATAATCGTTTCCAAACTTCAAATGGCCGCTATGGAGAGAGCTCAACTACCTGAAGAAGAACGAAATGATTTTTATTTATATATTGATGAGTTCCAAAATTTTACCACCGATTCAATCGCTACTATTTTATCTGAAGCTCGTAAATACAGACTTGACCTCACAATCGCCCACCAATATTTAGGTCAACTTATAGACAACCAAGGCAAACCAACCATTCGCGATGCAGTCCTAGGTAATGCTGGTACTATTGCTACTTTTAGAATTGGCCCAGAAGATGCTGAAACTTTAGCCAAAGAATTTGCCCCTGTTTTTGGCGCTTATGATTTAATAAATGTTGAAAAATACACTGCTTATATAAAACTTCTTATAGATAACACCGCAGCCAGACCATTTAATATGATGACCTACCCTCCAATGCCTGGTAATAAAAAAATGGCAGCGGCTATCAAAGAATTGTCTCGTTTAAAATATGGACGACCACGCGAATTGGTTAATGCAGAGATAATGGAAAGAACCAAACTGGGAGTTTCAAAAGAATCCACCAGCGCCCTTGGAGAATCCATGCTTTAGACTTAATTTACTTTTTATACTATTTCTGATAATATTGAGTAGGTTTTTATTAATCCAAAATACTTTAAATAACAAATTTAGCTTGCAATTAAACTTATGGCAACTATTTACCGAAAATATAGACCTCAAACTTTTTCTGACGTAAGCGGTCAAGAGCATATTACCAAAACCATAACTAATGAAATCGCTCAAAACAAAGTAGCCCATGCTTATTTATTTTCTGGTCCCAGAGGAACAGGTAAAACTACCACTGCTCGTCTATTAGCGAAAGCTATCAACTGTCAAAATCGTAAAGAAGGTGAATTTGAACCATGTAACGAGTGCTCTAGCTGTAATGAAATCAACAACTCATCTAGTATTGATATTATAGAAATAGATGCGGCCAGTCACACTGGCGTGGACAATGTTAGAGAAAACATTATTGATAATGCTCAATTTAAACCAACCAAATCAAAATATAAGGTTTTTATAATAGATGAGGTACACATGCTTTCTACGAGCGCTTTTAATGCCCTCCTTAAAACTTTAGAAGAACCCCCTGGTCACGCAATTTTTATTCTAGCCACCACCGAACTTCACAAACTTCTACCAACTATAATTTCTAGGTGTCAAAGATTTACTTTTGGTAAAATACCATTTGATATAATGAAAGACCGCTTAGAAAAAATCGCTGAAAAAGAAGGGGTTAAAATAGACAAAGAAGTTTATCAAAAAATAATAAATAAAAGCGATGGTTGCCTACGCGACGCTGAAAGTTTACTAGGACAAATATTGTCTTTAAATTTAGACAAAATAACTAGTGCGGACGCTCAATTAATATTACCTAACTCAAATGTTGATTATGTGATAAATTATTTAAATTCATCTCTTTTAGGAGATGTAAAAGATGCTTTAGAAATAATAGAAAAATCAACCAACGAGGGTGGTAATCTAGAACAATTTTTGTATGATTTATTAGAAATCCTACGCTCTATATTATTAATTAAAAACGGTTTTAATCAAAAAATGCTGACTGATTACAGCGAAGACACTTTGAAAAAAATTAAAAACCTGTCTGACAAAACAGAAACAAACAAATTAATTTTTAGTATAGAAAAAACATTATCTAAAAAACAACAACTTAAACTCTCGCCATTACCTCAATTACCTTTAGAACTACTAGCAGTTGAAATAAATAGTTACGGCGGAAACTCTGAAATAACACCAGAAAATAATACTAAAAAAACAGAGGAAAAAGAAAAAATAAAAGAAAAAACAGAGGAAAAAAAAACTAATAAAGTAACTTCTGGTATTAAAACAGTTGTTTCAAAAATAACTCACAAATACAAAATAAATAGCACTCTGGAAGATGTGGAAAAAATTTGGCCAGAAGTTAAACAAAATATCTCTGCCAAATTTCATTCTATTGGTCTAGTATTAAATATGTGCGAACTGCTAGAAATAAATTCAAGAGGTTTAAGGATGGGAGTTCCCTACGCACTACACAAAGAAAAACTTGAAGAAATGAAAACCAAACAAACTATTGAAGAAGAGCTACAGAAAAAATTAAATGAAAAAATACCTATTTATTGCCAAATAAAAGAAGAAAAGAAAACAGAAAATTTAGAAAATTTAGCAGCTGAATTTGGTGGCGAAGTAATGATTTAAAAAATGAAAAAAATACTACTCTGTACATTTATTTTTTTATTAATACCACTTACAACCTGGGCCAGACCGCCAGGTCTTAATGTACCTTATACAACTCAAATACCAAATGGTTATTGGGCAAACCCTTGGAGCAATGCTTGTGAAGAGTCTAGTATAATCATGGTTGAAGAATATTACAAAGGAAAAACCGGACTAATATCACGTCAAAAAGCGATCGCTCTTATTAGCCCTTTTTTTATTTATGAAAATAATATTTTTGGCCACAATAGTGACAGTAATTCTTATCGCACTCAAACATTAATCAAAAAATATACTTCTTTTAATGTTGATATAAAAAGAGATCCAACATTAGAAGAAATTAAACAGCACTTGCGCTATCACTTCCCCATTATTTCATTGCATTATGGCTTTGATTTAATTAATCCTAATTTACATTTTAGAGCCACAGGTTCATCTTATCATATGATGGTGATAACTGGATATGATGATAAAAGCGGTTCTTTTATAACCAACGACCCTGGGGATAATAAAACTGGCTATGATAAAGAATACAACTATAATAATTTTTTAAAAACTTTAGGAGATTTTGATCATGTTAATAAAAAAGTGGATAAAAATATACCGACTGTTTTATTTAGCTATCCCAAATTGGTAAAAACCAAAAATTCCAATAAAATTTATTATGTAGAAAATGGCAAGAAATACTATATATCTCACCCTCAAATAATAATTTTAAATAATTGGGAATGGAGTTGGATAAAAGAAGTAAACACAGAATGGCTGTCTGAATTAAAAAACGGTTCAATCTTAACTCTGCAAAGTCCCTCTCTACATAATGAAGAGTTGGTTAAACCCACTGGTAGCCAGAGTATATTCTTAATCAAAGATAACCAAAAACTCTACATTACCCACCCTAATATTTTTACTCAAAGGGGTTGGAGTTGGAATAATGTAAAATCAGTTGATAATAATTATTTATCCAAATACCCCGCTGCCGGCACTATTTAAAAAACCTTGGATTATGCCAAGGTTTTTTTTGATTTAATTTTTTCCAGCCAACTGACCGCAGGCAGCACTTATGTCTTGCCCAAAGCTGTGCCGTTCGGTAACTTTTACCCCTGCTCTAAGTAAAATATTTTTAAATTTTCTAATCGCAGTAGAGGTTGATGGGTTATAACCTCCGGTTGGATTATAACGTATCAAATTTACCACATATAATGAGTTCTGCATCAAACCAGCTAATTCACCAGCTTGTTTTTCACTATCATTAACTCCGTCAATCAATAAATATTCAAACATCACCTGCCTGCCTTTTTTATTAACATATTTTTCTACTGCTTCTAATAATTCTGGCAAAGGATTAGTTTTGTTAACAGGCATTAATTCTAATCTTAATTTATCATTTGGAGCGTGCAAAGATATAGCCAAATTTATTTGCTCTTTTTCATTGGCGAATTTTTTTATACCTTCTATTAACCCAACTGTAGAAACTGAAATATGCCTAGCCCCAATATTGAAAGCATCTTTATCATTCAAAAACTTTATAGCACTTATAACATTATCATAATTTAAAAACGGCTCCCCCATCCCCATAAAAACAACATTACTAACTTTTCCTTCAATAGGTTTTAGATAACGAGAAAAAAATAAAACTTGTGCTAAAATTTCACTAACATTTAAATTTCTAGTAAATCCCAATTTACCAGTAGCGCAAAACTTACAACCCATAGAACATCCAACCTGAGTGGAAACACAGACAGTATTACGACCATCTTCGTGTTTTAATAAGACAGTTTCAATTTTATTATTATCTTCTAAAGTTAAAAGAGCTTTAATGCTTTCACTTTTTTGTGATCCAAAAATTTCAACCTCAATATCCAATGGACATTCTTCTGACAACTCTTTACGCAACCCAGCTGGCAAAGTAGTGTTATCGTCCCAATCATCTATTAAATCAACAAAAATAGCCTTCCACGCTTGTTTAAACCGGTAAGTAGGTTCATTGTTTAATACTTGTTTTATTCTTTCTAAATTCATAATTATTCTTTAAAATAAATACCTATTTCCAAAGCATCATCATTCTCAGACAAGTCAGACGGATTGTCTTTTATCAAGATCAAAGAACCGCGGTTGTTAACGGTCGTATCAAATTCAAACACTAATTCAGCTTCAAAATCAACAAAATCTTCAGTCATCCATCCCCCTTTTGCTTGGGCAACACCTTCGGCAATCATTAAGCCATCCCAATTAGTTAACACCACCGAAAAATCTCCTTCAAAAAACCAACTTCCTCTAGCTTTACCAGATATTTTTAAAGGCGAAGAAACTAAATCTTCTGGTTGTGGATAATTTAAAACTATTAAATTATCCTTTTCTATTAATTCGGATAATTCTTTCTGCTCATAAATATCTTCATTATAACTATCCCGGCTTTGGGCCTTATTACCACAGCCAGAAATAACTAACAATAAGATAAATACACCAAAACTTAATATTTTTTTATTCATAATATTTAATATCTCTAATTAAACTACAGCAATATTCTACCTTCTTTACCTGTTTTAAGCAAGCATAAAAGCAAATTCTAAATCCGTTTATTACGAGCAAAAATAAAACCCATACTTTTATCAAAATGAGATGGGTGTACTTCTACACTAAAACCACTCTCACGTAAGATATTTTCTAAATCGTGGTAATCATTAAATTCGTCATTATGATATTCCAAAATCAAATTTTTAAACAAAAGAAAATCTTTAGCTGATAAATTTTTTAATACCTCAAACTCCCCGCCTTCAATATCCATTTTAAGTAGTGCTATTCTTTTAATCTTTTCTTTTTTGCAAAAATCAGCCAGAGAAAAAGCTTCTACTTTAACATTATCTTCACTCTTACTTTTTGGTAACAACTGATGATTATGATTATCATCAGAAATTTCTAAAAATCTTTGACCACTTTCACTAGCCAAAGCACCTGCCAAAACTTTAACTTTTTTGATTTTATTCTCCTTTAAATGTCTGTTTAATAATTTTAGATTTTCAGACTCTGGCTCAATGGCAAAAATAGAAACATTATTATTTAAAACACGGACATACAAACTAAAAAAACCAGCATGAGCACCAACGTCAACAATCGGATCAATGGCCGAAATTATAGCTTCATCCACCAAACGATATTCGTGCAATTTGAAGATCTCTCTCATTACACTGATATCTACTTCATCACGAAGATGTAATTTCAACTCAACATTTTTAAATTTTATAGTATTTTCAGTCATGGAAATATTATAGCACTTATAAAAAACTTAAACTATTCCGCCAACCCTCGTCTATGAGCTTTTTTTATTGAATGTTTTTTCTTTGTTTCTAAACGCTTTAATTTGGAAGAATAAGTTGGCCTAGTTGGCTTACGTCTTTTGGGAATAACCAAGGCTTCACCAACCAATGTCTGCAAACGAGCAAGAGCTTGCGCTCTATTTTGAAGCTGAGATCTTTCCTCTTCCGCCATAACAACTATTTCATCTTCGTCATTTAGTCTATTAGCTAATTTTATTCTTATTCTTTCTTTTTCTATGGGACTAAAAAAAGCCGACTCCCCCACACACCAATGCAAAATAACTTTGGTGGAAGTTTTATTAACGTTCTGACCTCCAGCCCCAGACGACCGCGCAAAAGTCATTTTAATTTCTGATTCTGGAATTTGTTTTGTTATTTTAGTCATATATTAACATTATACCAAAAATCACCTTGTTAGGCGATCAAAAAATATCTAAACTTAAATTACAACCTTCCTAAGTCTAACTCTTTATCAAACTTAATTTCTGACACAAAATCTGGCATATGAGAAATAAGAATAACCGCCCCTTGATAATTGTTTATAGCACGCGCAATAATTGGAATATGGCGAAAATTAATATGATTAGTAGGTTCGTCCAAAATAAAAAGACCAGGCCTCATTAAAACTAAACGAGCAAAAGACAACAATCCTTTTTGTCCTTCAGACAACTGAGCAATCTGTAAACCCATAAACTCTCCAGTAATAAGAAGACCGGCAGCTATAGCCCTCATTTCTTGAATATCAAATCCACCAATCACAGCAACGCTCTCCAATGAATCAAATACTTTTTGACCATAATCTAACGTAGCAAAATCCTGGCTATAATAACCAACAATCGTATCTTTTAAAATGGTAGAACCTTCGTTTTTCTCATCTAAAATAGAACGAAGAAGGGTGCTCTTGCCAATACCATTTGAACCAGAAATTAATAACTTTTCTTTTTGACGAATCACAATATCTACATCCTTTTCAATCGGTTCGTGGTTTTTTATTACTTTAACTGATTTTATAGTTACAACATTGCCCACTATTCCCTGTTCCGGAATAGTAAAATCTCTAATCGTTTTATCTTCACGGCGGACATCTACTTTATTATCTTCCATATCCCCTACCTCTTCTTTTAATTTACTTGCCAATTTTCTCATTTTTCCACCTTTGTGTGCAAAAAAGTTTATTTTATCTTTATTATCTTGAATTTTCTTTTTTAGTTGAGCATTTTTCTTTCTTTCTCTTTCAATTCTATTTTTAATTTCTTCTACAACAGTATAATAATCACCAACATAAATTTCTGTTTTCTTTGTAAATATATCTAAATAAATAACACCTTCAGTAAAACAATTCAGAAAGTCTGCATCATGAGAAATAACTATTACAGTTTTTTGATACATTACCAAAAACTCAATTAAACTATCAATGCCCGCCCTGTCTAAATTATTGGTTGGCTCATCCAAAAGTAATATGTCTGGATTTTGAATTAAAGCGTAGGCAAGCAATACTCTCGCTTGTTGACCGCCGGACAATATTCCTACTTTCCTACCAATCGGGATATCCAAACTAACTGCGTTCATTACTTTACTTATCTGACTCCTGATATTTCCTGGTACTTCAGTAAAGACTTTAGAAAAATATTCTTCTACAGTCAAATCAACATCTGCCTTGTCTATCATCTGCATAGATGTACCAATACTGGCATTATCTGTAATAGAAACTTGGCCTTTGGTTGGTTTTAATTCTCCTTTTATCAATTTTAATAATGTGCTTTTACCTGCTCCATTTTGCCCCATCAAGGTTAATTTTGCCCCTTTACGTACACTAAAAGACACCTCTTCTAAAATAGGTCTTTTTTCTACATATTCAAATTCTACATTGTCGAATCTCAAAATTACTTCTTCGGCCATAATATTTTTTATTTGTAGGCACAATTTTAACACTTTTTTGCTCTGTTGTCAATGCTAAAAAGCTTGTTTTAGATAAAAAACAAGCTTTTTAGATTCTATAATAAAAGTAATCTAACAATTTTGACCTATAAACTAAACTACTTATTAGTTGGTAAAGTTACAGACACTCTAACTAAAAACTTTAGAATATCTTTAAAAACATTTCTAGACTTGCCGTGAGTAGGTTTATAATGTATAAACATATCTGGCTTCCCGTTTATCTCCAATATGCTAAAGGATTTCTTTGTTTGTTTTTTTGATATATCTTTGCAAATCGCGTCAACGCCAACCAAATATTTTCCAACTGTCTTTGAGGCAGAAACACAGATCTTTTTTACATCATTATGAACCAAATCTGTAACATCTCTAGTCTCCCCACCTTGGGCCAAGCATGAGTTTCTTTTTATATAAATAATCTTATTTTTTGGTATAACTGTATCGAGCGTAACATTTTGACTTTTTAAAATTTCTTTCAATCTTTTATCAATTTTTGTGCGCTCCCTTGTATCACACTGCTTTTTTTTAATCATTTTTCTTATCGCACTCACACCATCCCCTGTAACATAAGGATGTATCATTTCCAATGCTCCAATAACTTTTTCACCTAAAACCAAAACTCGGTATTCTTTACCAAAAACCATTTCTTGGGCTACCATACTCCTGTAGCGAGGTAAATCTTTAGCAAGTATTTTAATTGCCTCCTTTACGCTTGCAACATTTGGAGAAACTCCCCTACTATTTGTACCAGTGGCAATTTTTAAAACAATTGGATATTTTAATTTATTTAATTTCTTTAATGCTGTTGACTTATCATATGTTCTCGCATAAAAACACTCTGTTGGTGGAGAGTACAGACCATTTGCTACGAACAGTTTATAAGCAACTTCTTTACATCTTGTTAGCTTTGCGCTAATAAAAGACTGCCTGGTAATAGTTATATACTCCTCAAGCAAAATGCTCTTACCTTTCACATTAACATAAAAGCAACCTCGTTCTGGAACAAACTCTTCAATCGTTCCACCCATGCCCGAAACAACATTTTCGATTATCGTAAAATTTTTATTCTTTTTTTCCATTATATTATATTAATAAAACAAATTATAAAACTAGCCTCTCTTTTTTAAGAAACAAGTTTTAAGCACAATAGCAGTTTTACCCGCACGACATTCTATTTCTCCTGCATTTGATGTAAGACGAATATTTTTGAATACTGTCCCTATTTTAAATGTAGCTGAAGAACCCCTCAACTTTAAATCTTTGTTTAACTGCACTGAATCACCCTCTGTAAGGACATTTCCATTGCAATCTTTTACTTTTTCTTCCATAATGATGTAATTATGTGAATAAACTAAAGTTAGTGAGATTTGCGTGGCTCGGGAACAAGGAGTCGAACCCTGATTGACTGGACCAGAACCAGTTGTCCTACCATTAGAC
>CAZUWJ010000019.1:11906-12745 GCA_964624315.1 uncultured Gammaproteobacteria bacterium | reverse complement strand
AAATTTATCTCCAATTTCTTTTCTTTCTAAATATTCCTGTTCATTCATTATCGTATAACGGATAGCGCTATTTAGTACTTCTTCGAATTTATTAAAGATTCTGTTTATAACAACGGGTTTAATATCCCCAACCAAAAGTATGTCGGTCGGTGCATCTTTTGATTGAGTAAACACTCCACTTAAGATAAAGAGTTTTATTTTTCCACCCTTTTGTCTCACCTGTTCTATCAGTTCCTTTTCTTCTAGGACCTGCGCTTTTGATAACAAATTTTTTAATTCATTAAATAACAAAGAATCAGTCCTTAACTTATAAAACTTTGACCTTTCTGTCCTTTTTAAACTATTCTTATCCCTTTCTTGTTCTACGTGCTCAATAATACCCAACTTCTCCAAATTGGCTATTTCTCTCCTAACAGCATTAAGCTGGGTATTAATAAAACGAGCCAACTCACGCACATAGTAAGGCTTATCTGGATTACAATAAAATGCCTGTAATAATTTTAATCTAGTCTTTGAACCAAATAGGTGTTCAAGCATATTTTTATGATTATTTTATATTGTAAGGAGGTTGTCCTTTTTTATATAGTATAGTATAATAATTATATCAATAAAAGTCAAAATATGCACTATCAAACTAAATTAAAAGAATTTTTCATAGAGGGAAATGACCAAGAAAAATCACATGTGCTATTACACATTACCGAACCTTCCACTCCATCTGAAATTAAAAAAGGTTATTTTTTTGCTGTGTGTGAACTTGAAAATTCTCAAGAAAAAGAAGTGATCAAATTACAAAATATAAT
Organism: uncultured Gammaproteobacteria bacterium; assembly: GCA_964624315.1. Taxonomy (GTDB): domain Bacteria; phylum Patescibacteriota; class Patescibacteriia; order Magasanikbacterales; family GWA2-37-8; genus CAZUWJ01. Next base: position 11,942 of record CAZUWJ010000019.1, on the reverse strand, counting down.
AAACGAAATTGAAGAAAATTATTATGAAGAAGATAC
>CAZUWJ010000019.1:0-11896 GCA_964624315.1 uncultured Gammaproteobacteria bacterium | reverse complement strand
TACGGATAATAGTTTAGAAGAAATACTAGAAAAAATTAATCAAAAAAATTTAATACTTTTAAAATCAGGAGCAACGTTAAATTGTGTTGTTGGAACTATAATAGGAAATGAATTAGTATTTTCTTATCACGGAGAACCATTAGCTTGGTTATTTTATAAAACAAAATCAGACTCTCATACTTTCATGGATCTTTTAAAACAAGGTGACAATACAGAAAAAAAACAACTCTTTTCTCAACTTATACAAGGTAAAATTACTTCAAAAGATTATCTCTTTATTGGCACTAAACATGTTAATAATTATTTTTCACCTGACCGTTTGCAAAAAATAATTGTTTCCCGCCCAACCAGACAAAGTGTTGAACACTTACAAAGAACATTGGGAGAAATAGAAAATAACTTATCTTTTGGGGGATTAATAATAAAAACAGAAAAAGAAGAAACACCCGACAGACCTCAAATAACTTCTTCTCAATCATTAAATAATCTATTTAATACTCAAAAAAATACAGCTGAAATACTATCCCCCTCACCTATACCAAAAATGAGAAGACAGACTGACCGAGAACCTGCCAGCGAAGTATTAAAAGACTACCCTACTAAACAACCAGATCTAGCAAAACCAAGCACCCGCAATCAAAGAGCGGTAAACAATGATAGTTTAAGCAGATTTTGGCAAAATTTTTTCCGAATCACTTGGAATATTTTTAAATATTTAGGTAAAGGAATAATATGGATATCAATATTAATTTGGAACATATTTGCTTTTTTAGCCAGACAGCTAATGTTAGTATTTTTTGTAATAACAAACCACCAAAATAGAAGGAGAAATATAATAGACAACTGGTCAAAACAATGGCAAAGCTATAAAAACAATTTTAAACACTTACCAAAATCAACCAAGGCATTGCTATTATCTTCAATATTTATAACCATAATTTTTATATTTAGTATATTTTTTATCAGATCTTACCAAAACAAAATAGAAGCAGAAAATATATATCAAACAAAAGTATCCACAATAAATGAGAAATTAGACACCATGGAAAGTGCTCTCATCTACGGGAACGAAGATACTGTCCTAACTGAGATTGAAAATACTAACAATATTTTAAATACTCTTCAATGTAAAAATCACGAAAAAGAATGCGAAGACATAAAAAATAACCTAGGCAAAGTAGCTCAAAAAATAAGTAAAATAGAAATGGTCACACCAACAAAAATTGTAAGTTTCAATACCTCTAGCACGCTTTGGGGATTAGGAAAAATCAGTAATACTTTAATAGCCTATTCTAATAATACTAACAAAATATATTTTTATGATTTAAATACTAAGAATACGAATGCAGATACGACCCCTAACACTAGAGGAATCATAGATTTAACAATTCCAAAAGAAAATGACTATGCTCTATTTTTAACACAAGAAGGAAATATAACTAGATACAACCCAGAAAATAAAAGTATAGAAACAGCTATTATAAGTTATCCAAATGAAAATTCCTCACCTACATCAATTTTTTCTTACAACAGAAAGGTATATAGCCTTGACCCAGTCAACAACCAAATATACAAACACGACCCCATACAAAACGGATTTGACAAAGGCCTACCATGGGTTAAAGAAAATGTTAATTTAGAAGAAGGAACTGATCTAACTATTGATGGCGACCTTTTTGTCTTAAAACAAAATGGACAAATAATAAAACTGTCAAAGGGCTACGAAGAAACATATCAAATCAAAAAAATATACCCACCATTAGAAAATACTGAAAAAATATATTCTTACAATGATATACAATATCTCTATATATTAGACAGCCAAAATAAAAGATTAATAATATTAGATAAAGAAGGAAATACTATTAAGCAATTAACTTCTGAAATTTTTGAAAAACCATTAGACATGGTAATAGAAGAAACCTCCGGCGTAGCTTATATACTAGACAATAATACTATATACAAAATAAACTTATAAAAAAATTCCTACAGAGATATCTCTGTAGGAATTTTTTTATTTATAATTTTGAAAATTATTTCAAATTTACAGTAGCACCAGCTTCTTCTAAAGTCTTTTTAATTTCTTCAGCTTCAGCTTTGGCAACTTTTTCTTTTACTACAGTCGGAGCACCATCTACCAATCCTTTGGCATCAGCCAAACCAAGACCGGTAATAGCTTTTACAGCTTTAATAACATTGATTTTACTAGCACCAGCTTCAGCTAATTCTACATCAAATTCACTTTTTTCTTCAGCAGGAGCTTCAGCAGCAGCCACAGCCACAGCCACAGCAGGAGCAGCAGCTGAAACACCAAATTTATCTTCCAACACTTTAACAAGTTCTGCCAAGTCTAGAACAGACATTTTTTCAATTTCTTCAACTAAAGATTTGAATTTTGCAGGAACTTTAATTGTATTTTTTTCTTCACTCATATTTTTAAATAATTAATATTTAAGCCTCTTTGGCTTCTTTAACAGCACTTAATACGTAAACTAAATTACGTAAATTACCAGCCAATACATTTACAAAGCCAGAAACTGGAGCGTTGATACTGCCCACAACTCTAGCTAGTAATTCTTCTTTGGTTGGTAAGTTGGCTAAAGACTTAACCATTTGTTCGTCAACAAATTTACCTTCCAAAATACCGCCGAACATTTTTACTGTATCATGTTCCTTGGCAAACATATTTACTTGTTTAGCAGCAGATATCTCGTCTTCCTTACCTATAAAAGTGGCTACACCACCTTCAAAGTTTGTAGGGTCAACTTCTAAACCAGCTTCTTTCAAAGCTAATTTAACTAAAGTTTTCTTAGCTACTAAAACATCAATACTGTTTTCACGACATTTGTTACGTAAATTTTCCATGTCAGATACTGACAAACCTTGGAAATTAGCAAAAACAACTGACTTAGAATTCTTAAAACCAGCTGCCAATACTCCTATTGTGTCTTTTTTCTGTTGTTTTGTTTTAGCCATATGTAAATAAAAAAATCTATGGATAAACCACAGACTTACACTAGCACAAATCGACCTGGACTTGCCTTTGCACCTCGGCAGGATTTAACTTTTTACCTGCTGTCTATGGATTAATGAGAGTATACATTATTAATAAATTAATGTCAACCCCCTTACACAACGCACCGCTCAAAACAATTATACATTTATCTATTTTTTAATACCTAAAACACAACTGTTCCCTCTATCTGTTTGCCATCCAAAGCTTTTTTTATCTTTTTTATATCCCTACCATCAACAAAAGACACTTTTAAACCAAGTTTTTTGCCTAGTTTTGTAGCCATCGGGTCAAAAGGAACATTGGCCCCCGGAGACCACTTACTACCCACCAACTTCTCCATCTCTGACCAAGTTAATTTTTCTAACTTCTTGGCGTCTTTAAATTTATTGGGGTCTTTGTCATAAACATAATCAATGTTAGATAAATTTATTGCTTCAGAAGCACCATAAACTTCAGCTAATTTAACCACATCATAATCAGTTGACCAACCAGGTTTCCAACCACTGGCAACCAAAACTGGTTTATTGGTTTTAATTTTTTTACTTGGATCTTTTATAATTTCTTTATAAGAATGCTCCCCAAATAAAACCCTAACAAACTCAGCATTCAAATAAGTAACATGTATCCCGAGCCAATCTAACTCTTTATCTGTTAATTTTATAATTTCAGTTGCAGCTTTTTGATAAGTACGACAAGTACTCCCCCCTCCCACAACTATTACAAATTTTTCTCCTTGCTTAATTTTTGAAACTAACAATTTTTTAAATTCTTTTAAAAAATTAATATTAAAACCAGTAGAAGGTATAACAACAGATCCACCCAAACCAATAATTGTATATTTTTCTTTCATAAAAGATAATTTATTTTTTAAACAAACCATTTACCAACCAACCTACTATCCACAATATTAGAGACGCCCAAAAAGCTACCCAAAAACCACTAACATAAAAACCCTTCACCACTGTTGAAACAAACCAAAAAACAGAAGCATTAATTATCAAAGTAAAAAAACCTAAAGTTAAAATATTAATCGGTAGAGTTAATAAAATTAGAAGTGGTCTAATAACAGCATTGGCTAAGCCTAAAACCAAAGCAGCTATCAAAGCGTTATAAAAAGTATGAACAGTGATACCTGGCATATAATATGCCAAAATCATTAAGGTACTGGCAGAAAATAACCAACGTAATAATAACTTCATATGTTTATATTTTAAAAACCTAATAAAAACCTATACATATAATTTATAATTGGAGTAATTACTGGAAATAAAAATATTATGAACACAGCTAAAAGTAAGAAGCCATTCTGATTTAAAAACACGCGTAATTTATGAGCGCTATCAGGTAAAATTGCAAACAATAATTTAGAACCATCCAAAGGAGGAATAGGTACCAAATTAAATACTGCTAAAACTATGTTGGCCAAAACCACGACTGCTAAAAAAGGAGATATTGATGAGTAAGGTAATAAGCGTATCAAAACAGCAAAAGATGAAGCTAGTAGCAAATTGGACAACGGGCCAGCCAAAGCCACCCAAGCTGGTCCCCACTTTTGATTTTTTAAATTATATGGGTTATAAGGCACTGGTTTGGCATAGGCAAATAAAAAACTACCACCTGAAATAAAAAGCAAAAGCAAAGGCATCATAATAGTACCCCACATATCTATGTGTGATTTCGGATTCAAGGTCAAACGACCAGCATATTTGGCTGTCGGATCACCCAACCTCTCAGCCATCCATCCATGAGAATATTCATGTATAATAGCTGATGGTATGATGACTAAAAAATAAAATATAACTGTGGTAATATCCATATATTGACAAAAACCTTTTTAAATGATAAAATAATAACCACTTAAATTAAATTATAACCTAAATTAATTAAAATATCAAACTTATGGCTAATAAATGTGATTTGTGCGGTAAAAAGGCAGTCAGAGCTAACCATGTAAGCCACGCCAAAAATATCGTACCAAGAAAACAAAAACCAAATTTACAAACAATCAAAATAGATGGTTTAAAAGCAAAAGTTTGTTCAACTTGCAGAAGAACAATCACGAAACAAGCTGGTTAAAAGAAAAACACAAACACCCGCCTCATGAGGCGGGTGTTTTTACTATACAAAAAAACTCTGCACACATAATTTTATTAGACAGCCAACTGCTTTAGCGGTTTTGGGGGATAATAAAATTATGTGTGCAGAGTTTTATATATTTTATTTAGATAACTTTTCTGTTTTATCTGTTTTTTCCCAAGGAAATTGATCTCTGCCAAAATGACCATAACTAGCAGTTGGTAAATATATGGTATTTAAAAGATCCAAAGCCTCAACTATTTTACCAGGACGCAAATCAAATATTTTTAATATTTTATCCACTATTAACTTTTCTTCAACTTTTCCAGTACCAAAAGTATCAACATGAACACTGGTTGGCTCAGCCCGACCAATAACATAAGATAGCTGTACTTCACATTTTTGAGCCAAACCAGAAGCAACAATATTTTTGGCAATATAACGAGCCATATAAGCACCACTCCTATCTACTTTTGATGGATCTTTGCCAGAAAAGCAACCTCCGCCGTGACGACCCATGCCGCCATAAGTATCTACTATTATTTTTCTACCAGTCAAACCAGTATCCCCCTGAGGACCACCTATCACAAATCTACCAGTCTGATTTATAAAAAATTCTGTATTATCATCAATGTAATCTTTACAGATAGGATTAATAACATGCTCTTTGATATCAGATCTTAATTTTTCCATATCTACATCTTCGTCATGCTGGGCTGATATAACTACATTGGCCAATCTTTTTGGCTGACCATTTTCATATTCTACGGCCACTTGTGATTTACCGTCTGGACGTAAATATTTTAAAGTGCCATTTTTTCTAACTTCAGCTAACCTTTTACTTAACTTGTGAGCCAAACTAATAGGTAACGGCATTAACTCTGGAGTTTCATCACAAGCATAACCAAACATAAGGCCCTGATCCCCGGCTCCCTGCTCTTCAACGCTTAACTTATCAACCCCCTGAGCAATATCTGGAGATTGCTCATTTAAAGACACCATTATACCAACGTGATCACAGTCAACTCCAAAAGCAGGATCAGTATAACCAATATTTTTGATAGTCTCTCTGGCAATTTTTTGTACATCAACATAACCACTAGTACTAACTTCTCCAGCCACGATAATCAAACCATTGGCTGCGAAAGTCTCAACAGCCACTTTTGAATTTTTATCTTGACGAAGAAGCTCGTCTAAAACAGCATCTGAAATTTGATCACAGACTTTATCTGGATGTCCTTCAGTTACTGATTCAGAAGTAAAAATATAATTTTCCATATTAAAAAAACAACTTAAGAATAAGATGTTCTTGAAAAATATATAAATAGAAGCTCCGCTAAAAGCGGAAACGGACGTTGTCGAATAGTAATCTCCTCGTCGACCTTAAAACCAGAAAATAAGACCAGCCGACAACGAACACCATTTTTATATTTTCAAGAACTTAGAACATTTTTATTATACTAAAAACAGTCGCAAATGTAAAGACTAAAAAGACTGGCACCATCAGCAACCAAATATAATGTAAATTATACTGTCCAACTTCTAAATCTTTCCTATTTTTTGCTATCCAATAAACTATTACCATAAATATGGCTTCTAAACTAATAAACAAACCACCTACCACATCTAAGATCTTTACAAAATTATTTATACCTATTAATAACAAAAGCAAAGGTACGGACACTATCCCAAATTCAGCGACTACTGGACTAACCTTGTGATCCCAAACAAGGCTTTGTTTCAAAGCGATGCCTATACCAACAAAACCAGTAAACATTGCTAGAGAAGCAAAGACATTGCTAATTAACAGAACATTCTCACCCAACATCTGACCTAATCCAATTGTAGCCACCTCAGTTGTTTGCAAACCCGTTACCCCCACGACAGCAAAAGCAAATAAAACATATACAATAATAGGTATTAAAGTTCCAAAAAAAACTGCTCGACGAAATTTGCCTGGTTCACCCGGGAGCAAAGCGTGAGATTCTGCAATCGCGGACGTTGAATTCAGGGCAAACAAAATAACACCATACGGCAAAAATACTTTACTAATATTAAAATGTGTCAAATTACTTGGCTCAATATATTTAAACAAAAAAAATGCCAAACCAACTATTAAAATAATCACCGTTAAGCTAGCATACTTTTCAACTGTCTTAGCGGTTTCAAGCCCTTTCCAGATAAAAAAACTACCAATACTCCAAAAGAAAACAGACCACCATAAAGGTGCTCCTCCAAAAATAGCAGATAAAGTCGTACCCTCGCCAACCATATAGGCCAACAACGCACCGGTTGAACTTAAAACAACCAAAACCGTAAGAAAGTTCTTGGCCCAATTACCAATATAGTGGCCGGCAAAACCAGGAATATGCATTGGTTTTTTTGTACGCACCGCAATCTCTCCAATCATTAGATTTAAAAACATCATCACAAAACCCAAGCCCAAGATATAAGCTAGCCCAATCTTTATGCCTACCTGAGCAATCACATAAGGAACGCCCAAAATTCCAGCCCCAATAGTCATGCCAGTAATTATAAAAATACCATTCAAAGTAGACGTGGTTTTTTTATAAACACCATGATGTAAAACAACCGCTCTTTCTTTTCTGGTTTTGTCTAATAAAATTTTTAAATAATTCATCATAGATATAATTATACCACAACTTGACATAATTTTAAAAAAGTTATATAATTTTTCTGTTGATAAGATAAACGCACGCCTAGCTCATCCGCCAGCTGACGGAGGTTAGAGCACCTCGTTTACAATAATAAATCTTATGCACGCCTAGCTCAGTTGGTTAGAGCACCTCGTTTACACCGAGGGGGTCACGGGTTCGAATCCCTTGGCGTGTACAAAAAAACTCCTAGAGAGATATCTCTCTAGGAGTTTTATTATTCTTTCTTCAAACCCCTCGCAACTTCCAAAAACTCCTCCCCTTTTTCAGGATAATTTTTTTCTAACCAGTACCACCACTCAACTCCCCACAAATAAGATCTAGGAAAACCAATTTTTTGAGTATAAAAAATATTTTGTTTTAACCTTTCAACACTCATTGATTTTTCTTGTTTTTTCAATGCAGTTGAGGTAGCGCTCCCACCTGTCATCCAAGGCTCAGCCTGTAACTCCACCACAAAAGCTTTATCAAGTGACACATCTTGCCATTTTAAACGCACCTGATACCACCAAGCTGGCAACCAGTCATATTTCCAAAACCCAATAAATTTATTCCACACCACTCTATACACTGTAGTTCCAAAAAAATCCCCTGCTCCTGCAGTTTTTCTCCAAGTACTCAACTCCCCGCTGTCAGTTATCATAATCTCATGACTAGGATCAATTTTTTTAACTAAACTTATTTCTTCTCCCAAATCACTAACCGACATTTTGTCACATGATCCAAACTTTAGAAAAGGTTCATTTTCTACTTGCCATAATTCTAAAGCCGAATGATTTTTATACCTTTCAACTACTACTTTTATATATCCAACCAATTCTGCTTTGTAATTCTCATATTTTTCTTGACTAGCCCAGTCTGGCAAATGACACTCTGGCCAACGTGGGGTTTTGCGCCCAACTGCCAGAATAACTTTTACATTATTTTTAGCTGACAAATCCATATATTTATCCATCTCAGAAAAATCATAGACACCTTTTACTTTTTCTAGTTCATCCCAACTGGCTGATAACCTAATATATTTAAAATCCAAATCTGTTAAAGCTTTGTTATAAATTTCTTCTGGATCCAATTCTAAGCTCCGAGCATATTTAGGACTAAAACTAATCCCAAAAACAACATCTTTATTTTCTTTTATCATAAAATCAAAAACTCTTAAAGTAAAAAATAAAAAAATCCCTAAGGCTAAAATTAATAAAATTGTTTTCAATATTTTCATAAAACTATACTAATAAACCCAAACCAAAACCAATAAGTAAAATCGCTAAAACTTCTTGATAAATTTCTGTTTTACTATAATCTTCCCTAAAAAGTTTTGGATAAAACTTTGTTAAGAGTGCTACAAATATTATTACCAAACCATATTGCAAACCTTCTAAAGAATTTACCAAAGATACTTTGCCAATAGATACAGCATATTGAACAAACACAACACCTATAATAGCCAAAATACGACTAGTTAAAACCAAAATAATTTGTTTTTTAGTCTGTCCGCCTTGCTTTTTGTTTTTTATTCTAAAATTATCTCTCACATCTTTTGAGAATAAAAGCAAAAGACCAAATATGCCCATAAAAATCCTAGTCCAAACAAAACCAGTATAAAAACCGTAAATACTGTAAATATATTTAGAAGCCACATGAGACACAGCAAATAAAAATCCAGCCAAAACACCCCACAACATTCCTTTATGCCAACCATGATTTAATTTACTTTGTTCAAAAGATATTAAGAGAGATCCAAAAATCAAAAAACCAACTGCTAACAATTGACGGCCATTTAAAATTTCTTCTAAAAAATATCCAGATAAAAACAAAGCGAAAAAAGGAGTCGTTGCACCAACCAAAGGCCCAACATGACTAATCTCACTTAGTTGAATGCCTTTGTAAAGCGACCACAAAGCCAATGAAAAAGCAAAGCCAGCAATAGCACAAACTAAAATATCTGAAAATATATTTACTCTGTTTACCCCAAAAGGCAAAAGCAAGGCAATCGGTAAAATAAAAAAACTAGAATAAAAAACAAACACAATCGGTTTAGAAATAGCTTTGCTCAAAATAAACTTATCTAAAATAGCAGTAACGGCGAGCGACATGTAGCCGATTAAGGCTGGTAATAACCACATAACAACAATATACAAAAATAAAAACTTTTATATATTTTAACATTTTTTAAGTAAAAAAAAAAGCCCGGACCGCAACTGCAGTCCAGGCTTACGGGTAAAAACACGGGATTCAACCAGAGGCAGACATCCTGCGCTTATTTTCCCATGTATTCTGCTGTGGAAAAATAAGAAGATTGCCTGTCTTTGGTATACCTTTTTTGTCACTCCTGTGATGATGGCATTGGGGACATACCCCTCTGTGCTTCCTCTTGATTTTTGCATCACATCTCGGGCAACGATCAACATCTCTCTTACGTGTCATCCTTGTATCTCCTTCTTGTGTTTAGCCTGCACTCTACAGGCTCTCGTTCTAACTAACAGCTCGCAAACCACCAATCAAACATTTAATTAGTAATTTGTAAGCTGTTTTTTAAAAAGAACAATTTAAAAACATCCTGTTTTGCAGGATGATTCTTAAAATATATTTTTAATCATCCTACATACAAAAATCGGGTACAAAACGATTGCCCTTGATTTTCTTAATAATTGTAGAATGATTATTTTTCATATCTACATATTAATATAACATATTTTTGGATAACCGTCAATACCCTTGACAAAAGTGTGAAGATATGATATAATAAATTGTTATGTATTTGGCTAAAAATAGCTAAACTTAATAAAAAGTTACCCAAAAATTATACATCTATGAAAATAGCAATGATAGGACAAAAAGGAATACCAACTCTTTACGGTGGCATTGAGCGCCACGTTGAAGAATTGTCTATAAAACTGGCTGAAAAAAACCATGATATTTTTATATATTCTAGAAAATGGTACACCCCAAAAGAAATAAAAGAATACAAGGGTGTTAAAATTATTCATACTAAAAATTTAAAAACAAAGCACTTAGACACTATCACTCATACCTTTACATCTACCATGCACGCTATCTTCAAATTAAAGCCTGACGTAATACATTATCATGGGGTTGGCCCCTCTTTACTTGCTTGGATACCAAAACTATTCAGTCGCAAAATAAAAGTAGTTTCCACTTTTCATTGTATTGATAGATACCACCAAAAATGGGGTTGGTTTGCTCGTACCTTTTTATTACTCGGAGAAAAAGCCAGCTGTGCTTTTCCTCATCAAACTATCTCTGTTTCAAAAACTATCCAAAATTATTGTATTAATGAATATAAAAATATTCCAAACTTAATACCAAACGGAGTTAGCCAGCCTAAAAATAATACAGATAACAAAATATTAGAAGAACTTGAGCTAGAGCCACAAAAATATTTAGTAATGATTTCTCGTCTTATAAAACATAAGGGGGCTCATTATCTAATACCCGCTTGGCAAATTGCATTGGCCAAAAACCCAGAGATATTTGCCGATATGAAACTTGTTATAGTTGGTGGGGCATCTTTTAGTGATAACTATGTTGCCAAATTAAAATTAATAGCCAAAAATGATAACAGTATAATATTTGCTGGATGGCAAAACGGAGATAATTTAGACAGTCTATACCAAAATAGTTTGATGTTAATACATCCTTCAGAAAACGAAGGGTTGCCAATAACCGTCTTGCAAGCCATGGCTCATGCTAAACCGGTTTTGGTTTCAAACATTCCCGAACATCAAGAAGTAATAGAAGATAGCAAATATTGGTTTGAAAATACCAACATCGTAGACTTGTCAGAAAAAATTACCGAACTAATCAAAGATAAAGAAAGTCTAGAAAAAACTGGTTTAAAAAACAAAAAAATATCTGAAGAAAGATATAATTGGAATATTATTACTAAGCAGACTGAAGATATTTATAAAGATATTACTTTAAGCGAAATGGAAGATTTAGTACCTGAATTTTATACTATATAAAAAAACTTGACAACTACTGTCATTCTGATCCGCCAAGTGGCGGAGAAGAATCTAACAACGAACTTTAGATCCTTCGCTCCGCTCAGGATGACAAATAAAAATAACCTAAAAAACACCTCGTGAGATATCTCACGAGGTGATTTTTA
>CAZUWJ010000018.1:0-12934 GCA_964624315.1 uncultured Gammaproteobacteria bacterium | reverse complement strand
AATAAACTAAAAAACACCTCGTGAGATATCTCACGAGGTGTTTTTTAGTTTATTTTTATAACTATTTCCTCTCCGTTCTCCTCCAGATCTCCTTGCCGATTATAATAATCAACTTCAAATTTTTCAAACCCAACTTTTTCTAGCAAAAATATTAATTCTTTTTTATTAAACACATGCAAAAATCTATTGACCTGTTTACCTTCGGTCCCCTTCCAAAGGACATTAACGTCATTGCTTTTGTTACCTTTTAGCTGTTCACTTATTTTAAATCTATTGTCACACCAATCATTTAATAAATTCCACACAATAATTCTAGCATTACCGCTTGGTTTTAAAACTCTTTTTAACTCGCTTAAAAAATTTAAATGCAACTCCTCTGTTGGTATATGATGCAAAACAGCAAAAGATATAATTGTATCAAATTCATTATCTGGAAAAGGCAAATCAAGGACTGAAGCCTCTATAAAAGAAACCTGCTTTTCTTTTATTTCATTCTGATACCTCTCCCGGGCAATATTTAAAAGTCCAACAGAATTATCAATCCCAATACACTTAGCTTTTTCTCTTAAAATATACGGTATCATCAAGCCGTTGCCACAACCCAAATCTAAAACTAGGTTATCTGGCTTAACCACTTCATTTACAAGCTTTAACTTCAGATTGGTTGGCTTCTTTGAGCGGGTAATATTCCAATCTTTGGCTATACTGTTGTAATTATCACGTAATTGACGTATAATCTCTATTGCTTTAGTTTTTAACATATGGAAAAAATAGCGGAAAAAATTATTTTACAAACTTATCTAACCCCGCCAAAAAATGCGAAGGATTTTGATAATATTAAAAGAGGGGTTTTGAGAGACATAAAAAATTGCAGTGAAATCCCCCGGAAAAACCAGATACTTAAAGTCTATCACAAACTCCTCAAACAAGGCAAGATCAAAAAAAGTATTCAACTAGAACAACTACTGGTCAAAAGAAGCATTCGCACATTGTCTGGCGTGGCTATTATAACTGTTTTAACAAAACCATATCCCTGCCCTGGATCATGTGTTTATTGTCCTTTTGAAAAAGGCATGCCCAAAAGTTATTTATCTAGCGAACCAGCGGCCGCCAGAGCAAAAATGTTAGCATTTAATCCGTATGAACAGGTTGCAAAAAGAATAGAAGCTCTTGAGATGAATGGGCATCCGACTGACAAAGTTGAATTAATAGTCAAAGGCGGAAGCTGGAACGCTTACCCAACTCATTACCAGTATTGGTTTATTTTGAGATGTTTTGAAGCTTGTAATAAAAGGAACCAAACTTTAAATGAAAAGCAAGCCGACTTTTTAACTATAAAAAAAAGTATTATAAAAGAACAAAAGAAAAATGAAACCGCCAAACACAGAATAATAGGACTAACTCTAGAAACTAGACCGGATTTAATAAATGAAAAAACAATAATGGAAATGAGGGACATGGGATCAACCAGAATTGAGATAGGCGCCCAAAGCACAGATAATAAAATTTTAAAAAAAATACAACGAGGACACAATTCCCTACAAACCAAAGAATCAATGGAACTTCTAAAAAATGCTGGCTTCAAAGTTGACTTGCATATCATGCCTCAACTTCCAGGCACTACTCCTAAAAAGGATTTAGAGATGATGTTAGAACTTTTTAGAGATCCTGGTTATAAACCAGACATGATTAAAGTTTATCCTTGTACCGTCTTGGAGAACACCACGCTTTATGATTGGTATAAAAAAGGTGAATACAAACCGTATTCAAACAAAAATTTAATAGAAATAATATCTGAGTTTAAAAATCAAATTCCTTATTATACTCGTATATCTAGATTGATAAGAGATATACCTAGTCCACATATCAAAGCTGGTAACAAACTGACCAACTTGAGACAAGATATACAAAGATATATGGGGGAAAATGGCATGAAGTGCAAATGCTTACGCTGCCGAGAGGTGGGACATATTATAGAAAAAAATAATGACATCAAAAAAGAATCACCTGAATTATTTATTGAAAAATATGATACCTGGAGCGGGACTGAATACTTTTTAAGTCTTGAAGACAAAAACAGACAAGCGGTCTTTGCTTTTTGTCGTTTAAGAATTTTAGACGACTTTAAAAAAACTAAAACAGAATACAAAATATTTAAACCTTACCCAGCCTACATTCGCGAACTACACACTTATGGACAACTACTAAGTTTTGGATCTAAAGACAAACAGGCTTCACAACACAAAGGAATGGGGCAAAAATTAATAAAAGAAGCAGAAAAAATTGCCAAAAAACACAAAATAGAAAAATTAGCTATTATTTCTGGAGTCGGTGTGCGTGGTTATTATAGAAAAAAACTTGGCTACAGGTTGGAGAATGGATATATGGTAAAAAAGTTAAATATCTGATAATATAAATACATATTCTTAACTTATAAACATATGTACACACACGACTTAAAGGATTTTGATCCAGAAATCAAAAAATACATCGATCTAGAAAGAGAAAGACAAGAACGGGGTTTGGAAATGATACCTTCTGAAAATTTTGTTTCTCCAGCTGTTTTACAATCTTTAGGATCTGTATTAACAAACAAATATTCTGAAGGATATGCTGGCAAAAGGTATTACGGTGGTTGTGAATATATAGACGAAATAGAAACACTAGCTATTGAAAGAGCCAAAAAAATATTTGGAGCCGAACACGTCAATGTTCAACCTTTGTCTGGTGCCCCGGCTAATATAGCGGTTTATTTTGCCCTACTTGAACCCGGTGATACTGTTTTAGGAATGGATCTATCCCACGGAGGACATTTGACCCATGGACATCCAGTAACTTACATGGCAAAAATATTTAATTTTATTAGATATAAAACAAATGAAGAAGGTAAAATAGATTTGGACAATTTGCGAACCATGGCCAAAGAACATAAACCAAAAATTATTTTAGTTGGATACAGTGCTTATTCTCGAGAAATAGAATATGAAAAAATAAAAGAGATAGCCGATGAAGTTGGAGCTATTACCATGGCTGATGTTGCCCACATTGCTGGATTAATCGCTGGTGGACAAATGAACAATCCAGTGCCTATTTTTGATGTAGTGACAACAACTACTCACAAAACTTTACGCGGTCCAAGAGGTGGAATGATAATGTGTAAAGAAAAATTTGCCAAAGCCATAGACAAATCAGTTTTCCCTGGACTTCAAGGAGGGCCTCACGAAAATAATATTGCCGCTAAAGCCGTAGCCTTTAAAGAAGTTCTAGAACCTGAATTTATTGAATATACCATCCAAATAAAAAAGAATGCCAAAGTATTAGAAAAAGTGTTTAATAATAATGGTTATAAACTATGTTTTGGTGGAACTGACAATCACCTACTCTTGATAGATGTAACCTCCAAAGGCATCGGAGGAAAACAGGCTCAAATAGCTCTGGACAAAGCTGGAATCACTATTAACAAAAACATGATACCAGATGACCCTAGATCACCATTTGACCCTTCTGGCATCCGTTTAGGCACCCCTGCGTTAACCACCAGAGGTATGAAAGAGCCTGAAATGGAAACAATTGGTAACTGGATCAACGAGGTAATAGAAAATTTTGAAAATGAAGAAAAATTGGCTGAAATTAAAAAACAAGTAATAGAACTAACTAAAAACTTTCCTCTTTATCCAACAATTAAATAACACCAATTAAAAAACTCCTAGAGAGATATCTCTCTAGGAGTTTTTTTATTGATTATTTTATTTCTCTAACCTCTACCAGATTAACATGCCCAGCCTGACCAACGGGCTCACCAGCTACCACTATCATTAATTCACCTTTTTTGGCTATTTTTTCTTTTTTAATATAATTCATTGATCTTTCTACTAGTTCTTCTATAGAATCACAGGAAGGTAAAACAAAAGGCACGACACCCCAAGATAAATTAAGCTGTCTTTTAACTCTGTCTGTATTGGTGGCCACTAATATCGGCAAAGATGGCCTAACATGACTAATAAGACGCCCAGTTTCACCTGAAATAGAGGCAGCTAAAATCAATTTAGCCCCGACCTCTTCTGCCAGAATACGAGACAAACTTGAAATCGCCATATCTATTGCTTTGTTCTGATGGTTAAATACTGGTAAATCTTTATCATCAAAAACAGAATTTTCAGTACTCTTGATTATTTTGGTCATGGTAGACACTGTCAAAACAGGATATTTACCTACAGCAGTTTCATTCGTCAAAAGTAAACCATCGGAATGATCTATGACAGCATTAGCCACGTCAGAAACCTCTGCTCTACTCGGACGACTATAGTCTTGCATAGAATTTAACATTTGAGTAGCAACAATAACTGGTTTAGCAGCTTTATTAGCTTTATCAATAATTATTTTTTGAGTTAATGGTACTTTTTCTTGTTCCATTTCAAGCCCTAAGTCTCCCCTAGCAACCATAACTCCGTCTGACGCATCAATTATTTCATCTATGTTAAGCACTGCTTGTTTTCTCTCTATCTTGGAGACAATATTTACAACAGGTTCATCAGTCAAACGCAATTCTTGCATTTTTTGTTTTATAAAAAATTTTAGATCCAAAACATCTTGAGCTCTAGATACAAAAGACAAAGCAAAAGTATCAACTCCATGCTGTAAACCAAACTCAACATCTTGTTTATCTTTATCACTTAGCACGTTTATCTTTAACTCGCTATCAGGAAAATTTAAGCCTTTATGAGAAGTTATTTTTCCACCTTCTAAAACCTTTGCTTTTAATAGATTTTTTTTAATATCCACAATCTCTACACTCGATTTACCATCATTAATCAAAATCCTATCTTTTATTTTTAAATGACCAACTAATTCATCTGGGGCCAAAACTGGTATTACATTTTTATTTTTTATGTGTTCGCCTACTTCAAAAATATATTCTTTTTTTTCTTTTAAAATAACACCAGCTTCTGGTAATATTCCAAGCCTAATCCTTGGACCTCTTAAATCCATCATTATATTAACTGGATAATTACTTTTTTTCTCGGCTATCCTAATATTTTCTATTAATTGCCCATGACTTTCGTAAGTACCGTGAGACATATTAAGGCGAGCAAAATCCATTCCTGATTTTATCATTTTTAATAAAATTGGAACCTTGTCGCAAGAAGGTCCGATAGTAGCTCCTATTTTTGTAAATTTATCCATAGCTATCTTAAAATTGCTTTTATTTGCTCTTTTGCTGCAGAGTCAATTTGCAAACCGTCTATTAAACTATTAACTGAATTACCATTTGTAATATTTTCCCCAATTGAAGTTTCTATACCCAAAATATCACCATACTTACCCCAAGCATCTTTTAAAAATGTAGGAAGATAAAAAACAGCTAAAATTAACGGTATTAAAATCATTAACAATCGCAACCAACTAGCCACAGCAGACCAAAGCAACTTATTATTTATCTTTCTATTTTGTTCGTAGATTATTTGTGACCATTTTAAATTTTTCTCCAACAAACCTTGAACATCATCTTTTTTGTCAAGCTTTTCCACTACAGTATCATCTGCAACTTCTACTGGTTTTTTTTCTTCCCCAACACCAGACTCTTCGTCAGCTGACGAATCGTCAGTGTGGGACTTCGCTTCACTCGCTTTTTTATCGTCATTTTTCTTTACAGAAGCTTTATTTTTTTGATGTCTAAACATATTATTATTTGGTTAATTTTTTTAACTCTTTTTCAAAAGTTTTTACATCTTTAAAATCACGGTAAACACTAGCAAATCTAATGTAAGCAACCTTGTCAAAACTTCTTAAATGTTTAATAATAATTTGACCAATTTCTTTACTACTGATTTCTCTTTTATTTTTCTTCTGTATTGTTCTCTCTATATTATGGATTAATTTTTTAAAATCATCATGAGTATATGGTCTTTTGGTTAGAGATCTCTTTATACCATTTTCTAACTTTTCTCTAATATAACTCTCACGTACTCCATCTTGTTTAACAACTATAATCCCCAAAAGTTCTACCTCTTCAACTGTAGAAAAACGATAGCGACACTTATCACATTCCCGCCTACGCCTAACAGACATCCCCCCTTCTACTGGGCGACTATCTACTACATTGGTATTATTGTTATTACAAACCGGACAACGCATATAATTAAATTATAACATAATAAATAAACGAAAACAATCCCGCGTTCAGCAGGATTGTTTTAAAACATGGTTATAAAATTTTACATGCCCATTTTCTTTCTTATAAAGGCTGGAATTTCCAATTCTTCATCATCGTCATCACTGTTTGAAACATTTTCCGACTCATTTTTTCTCTGGGTATTATTAAGACCAGGTTGTATATCTCTTTGAGTAAATTCTTTAAATTTTTTATCTTCTTCATCTTCTTCTTTTTTAGTCTTTCTTAAAAAATTACTTGGTTTATATTTTGGGGTTGAATTAAAGAAGCCCGAGCTTGTTGTTTCTTCTTCTAAATTAACTGGACGACGATCATCAAAACCAGTGGCTATAACCGTTATTCTAATTTCATCTTTTAAACTTTCATCCACGTTAGCACCAAATATTATTCTAGCATCATCAGAGGCAGAAGAAGTGATAATTTTAGCCGCTTCATTTACCTCGCTCATGGTTATGTCTTTTCCACCAGTTATAGTAAACAATATACCAGAGGCTCCGTCTATTGATAACTCAAGCAAAGGACTAGAAACAGCTTCTTGAGCCGCTTGAACCGCCCTGTTGTCTCCCGTGCCAGTACCAATACCCATCAAAGACGAACCCGTGTCTTGCATGATTGTTTTTACATCGGCAAAGTCAACATTTATTAAACCTGGAATAGTAATAAGTTCAGATATACCTTGAACACCTTGCCTCAGGGTGTCATCAACTATTTTAAAAGCTTCCAACATTGAAGTCTTATTATCGATAACCTGCAAGATTCTGTCATTAGGTATGGTAATTATAGTGTCAACACTGCGAGCTAAATTCTCCCAAGCTTCTTCCGCAATTTCTAATCTTTTTGGACCTTCAAAAGAGAAGGGTTTGGTAACAACTGCTACTGTTAAAATGCCAAGCTCTTTGGCAATCTCAGCTACGATCGGACTGGCTCCAGAGCCAGTACCACCACCCAAGCCACAGGTAATAAAAACCATGTCAGTTTCTTTTAAAACATCTCTTATATCATTTTGTGATTCTTCGGCTGATTTTAAACCAACCTCAGGATTCATACCAGCACCCAAACCACGAGTTATGGTTTTGCCAATATGTATTTTTTTAGGGGCACTGTTATGGTGCAAAGCTTGAACATCTGTGTTCATTACTACAAAATCAACACCGCGTATTTTGGATTCCATCATACGGTTAACAGCGGCTCCACCTGAACCCCCTATGCCAACAACTTTAATCTTGGCAAATGTTTCTATATCTGGTTTTATTTGAGGCATAAAAATTTATTAATGAATACTTTTTGTGTTCACTAATTTAAATTAAAATAGCGAATGGTTCTTTCGCTATTTAGTTTATCTTTTTTAAAAAAAACTGTCAAGGCTTTTACGCACTTACCGCTAAGGTATCAATGACTTTATCCACTGTTTAATTTGTTTAGAGGCCTGCCCTATTTTTTTTCTACCACCACCCCAAGCATGACCACTCCTACTATGTCCTTCCATAACAGATCCCCACTTTACCAAACCAACAGCCGTAGCAAAACTTAAATCATTTATTTTTTCAGTTACGCTCATTATATCCATCGGATAACCCAAGGTAGCCGGCAATCTTAAATATCTTTTTACAGATTCAACCATGCCTGGTAATTTTGCACCACCACCAGTCAAAACAATACCCGCTGGTAACAAACCACTTCTTTTTGCTTTTTTTAATTCATCATCAACTTTGCTTAAAATCTCTTCTACTCGAGCTTCTATAATTTGAGATAAAAATTGTCTTTTAAATACGTCACTGGTGCCAGCCCCAAGATCAGATAAATCAAACTGATCTCTTTTTGAAATTTTATCAGACCTCGTATCACCAAATTCTACTTTTACTTTTTCTGCCATATCTATATCTGTTCTTAAGCCAATTGCGATATCATTGGTTATATGATCAGAACCAATTGGTAAAATAGCATTATATAATAAATCACCTTCTTCAAAAACAGCCAGACTGGTTGTAGAACCGCCAATATCTAATACTGCTACCCCTAAATCTTTTTGTCTATCAGTAATAGTGGCCTCAGCGTTGGCTATTATTGATAATACAACATCTTTTATATCCAAACCAGCCCTGTAAACAGACTTGCTCAAAGTATCAAGCTGGGAATTTGAAGATAAAATTATTTGAGTATCTACTTCTAATCGCATACCTGTCATGCCGATAGGATCTTTTATACCCGATTGTCCGTCAACACAAAAACTCTTTGGCAAAACATGTAATACTTGATAATTTAGAGGTACAGAAATAGCCTTAGCAGCTTCTAGAGCCCTTTCTACGTCTTCTGCTGTTATTTCATTATCTGCTTTTGAAACAGCTACCACCCCTTTGTTTGATTGAGACATTATGTGCAAACCAGTTATACCCAACCACACACTCTCGATTGGCACCCCCACTATTCTTTCTATTTTTTCTAAACCACTAGATACTACAGAAACAACCTCTTCTATACTATTAATTGAACCTTTAGAGACACCAACAGAAGGCGTTTGTACGGCTCCTAAAATCTGTAAATCTAATGTACCAGAAGCATCCTCTACAGTCTGTCCTACCACAATTTTAACAGTGGTGGAACCAATGTCTAAACCAGCAATTAAATTGTTTTGGTTTCTACCCATAATTCAATTCATTTTAACTATAACATTATACACTATTTAAATAGATTCACAAAATACGGAATAAAAATAACTAACCCCACGACGACGGCCCCTAAAACAGAAAGAAGTACACCGCCAGCCATAATATCTTTTATTTTATACACATAATGATGCAGTCTTGGCTTTAATAAATCAGTAAAATATTCCAAAGCAGTATTTAAAATCTCCATTAACAAAACTAAAATAACAAACATTAATATAGCTACTTTTTCCCAAATTTGTAAACCCAAAACAAAAGACAACACCAAGACAAGAAACCCGAGCAAACACTGTATTCTAAAATTCTGTTCAGTTTTAAAAGTAAAGCTTAGCCCCCTAAAAGCATACTTAACGCTTTGTAATAATCTTTTAAAAGACATAATTAAATTAATTTTGATAATATTTGTTCTTGCAAATTAAACATCATCTTTTCTTGTTTTTTATTTCCATGATTATACCCCCACAAATGTAATAAGGAATGAACTGTCATTCTAAAAAATTCCTCCTTAATACTTACCCCAAATTCCTTGGCTTGTTTTTTAATTTGGGGATAAGAGATATAAATTTGTCCTAAATAATTACTCTTAATTTTTTTATCTTCTTCCCAGGCAAACGATAAAACATCGGTCGTTTTATTTATCCCCCGCCAATCTTTGTTAATTTTTTTCATTAAAATATCATTCACCACATTAATTTCCAATTCAAAATCCTTTTTTTTTAACATGATAGCCACTTTTTTAACTACGCTTACAATTATATTTTTATTTATATAACACGGGTATAATTTATTATAATGTACCCTTATCATAAAAATAGATCTTCGTTTATATCGATTTCTTCTAAAACACTCTCGCTTGAAGTCGTAACATCTACTGAATCTATTATTTCTTCAGTGCTGGTAGTGTTTTCAAAAATTTCTACACTGCTAGTTGTATTTAAAAATAATTCTTTATCATTTAACTGTATAGGTATGGCCGAAAAATTATCTAATTTTCTAAAACTGCGAGCCATCATCTCAAGCAAAGAACGGTAACCTATCACATTGGTTTCGTTAGGGTGATAAAGTAAGGCATAAACCATTCGTCCATCTGAAAAATAATAAACCAAATCATCAGAACGTTTTTTGCCCACTTCTTTAAACACACTCTCAAAGTCAACTAAATCTTGATATTTTTCATTTTTACCCCACTCAGCAAACCAGTTTAAAAATGATTCACCTGTTTTTAATTTAAACACACGCAATTCTATACTTTCACCATTATTGGCAGAAAATAATACTATAGTTCCATCATTTTTAACATCGCCAAACATCCATTTTTGAGGATAGTATATTGAAAAATTATATAACTGACTAACATACTCTTTTACCAAACCAGAATCTACTACTTTAGTAGGCTTGAAACCGGCTGGATTATAAAGATGATAAACCTCTAAACTATCTAAATAACCGTCCTCATCTGTATCTAAAATACCAGGGTCGGTCATAAAAACTTCTTCTTCTAAATCAGTTAAACCATCTTTGTCTAAATCAAAGGCGTCTCCTAATAAAATAGAAGGATATTCCAAATCATATAAATTACTTTTGTTAAGCGCTTTAACCACCTTTGCCAACTCTTCATCATTGATAACAATCTCAGGCACTACCATAATATCCTGTTTTGGGGGTGTTACGACAATATCTTGAGTTTTTTCTACAGCAGGTGCAACAACTGGAGCAGGTGGATTAACAATATTTTGTTCTTTATTATATTGCCACCAATAATAAGTTCCAGCTAACAATAAAAATACAACAAACAAAACTAAGCTCCCAATAATTAACAACTTACGGTTAGAAAAAATATTAGCTGGGTGCATTGGTTTATTACCGCCAGCCACATATTCTTTATTAAAATGTTTTTTTTCAGACTTAGTTAAACCATAGTCTTTTATTTCTTTCTCTACTTTTTTAAACCTTACAACCGGGTCATTGCCACCATAAAATTCAACTGGCATAACTTCAGCCTTAACATTCTTTATATTATTTTTCTTTTTATTTTTTCCAAACATAAATATTATAACTATTTGGTAGTGGTTGCTTCTTCTATCACAACCGGAATTGGGTTAACTAGCTTACCTTCTCCTAGCGGGTTATAACCATTGCCTATTTCCTCACCGTCTAAATAGCCATCCCCATCTGTATCAGACAAAAGAGGATCAGTTCCCCAAATCAAAACTTCATCCGCGTCTCTCAGGCCATCTTGATCAGTATCATCTGTATTAGGGTTAGTACCTAATTCATTTTCCCTAACATCATCCAAACCATCCTGATCGCTATCTATCGGTTCGCCAAACAAAATTTCATCACTATCCATTTCTTGTGATATCTCTTCATTATCAATATTTGTAACTACTTCTACATTTTCTTCAACATCATCTAGTGTCTCATCTATTTGTTCCAAAGCCAAATCAGTATCCTCTAATATTTTATTTTCTTCTGTAATTTGATATTCATCTACGTTATTATCTATACTATATATGGGATCAGTATCATCAATACTACCTTTCATAAAACTGTTATAAAACCACCAACCACCAAAACCCAAGCCAACTAATATTAAAATTAAAAATATAACCAATAATACTTTTCCCAAAACTGGCTCTTTCATCTTATAAGTCATTTCAGATTGAGAAACTTGCTGTGGAGAACTCTGAAAATCATTTTTACCTTCTTCTTTTTTTCGTAATAAACCAGCCTCAAGAGCGTTGGGTGGTTCATCTGCAACAACGCTATTGTCAGGATTTTGTATACTATTTTTTTCAACTTCAGCAAACATATCGTCTGGTTCTTGTGTTGGAAGGTTGCTAGGCGCTTGCGGTGGCTGATTTTGATTATCTTCAAACATATTTTAATGGTTAAAATTTAAAATGATTAATAAACGACATTAAAGTACTACTTTACCACTCAAAGGTAAAAAATAAATTACTACAATCTTCGCAAACTTGACACATAGCATCATCTGGACCATCTGGAGAACAATAACAAGCTCTACCAGTATTTTGCGCCTCACAGGCAATGCAAGCATACTGTACATAATGATTTTCTGGCCATTCATCGCCACACATCTGGCCACTGTCCGTTAATCCACTTTGAACTAAATTTGCTATGTGAGTGTAATCATAAGAATGATCTAATAATTCACATACTTCAGTTGGGCGTTCTACAAAACCATTCCCACACACAGCCAAACAACCATCACAGCCATCTGTAGCATCAGTATTGCCATCATCACAGGTTTCTCCACCATTTATTATACCGTCACCACAAATAACATCGTGACAATTATCACAAGCATCATTTGAGACGGTATTAGCGTCATCACACTCTTCACCTAAGTATGTCTGAACCACACCATCACCACAATAATAATCTACAACACATACATTACTACACCCATCATCGCTTATTACATTCCCATCGTCACATTCTTCTACGCCATTAATTATACTATCACCACAAACTGGTACAGCACAATTATCACAACCATCGTCTGGCGTGGGATTACCGTCATCACACTCTTCTATATTGTTATTATCAACTCCATCACCGCAATACTCTATAACACACGAACCATCACACCCATCATCAGATCTATCATTCCCATCATCGCACTCTTCCGTACCTTCTACCATGCCATTTCCACACAACTTACTCAGATCTGATTGATAGGGCACATCATTTATTACAACTCGGCAATCCCAAGTACAATATGAGCAAGTTTCTCCCGCTCCAGGAACACAGGTTATACCATTAGATATCCCGTTATCACAAGCCTCATTATCGTCTACCTTACCATTACCGCAAGTGCCAACATAATTACTATATTCTTGTTCTTGGTCCAATTCACAAATCCAACCATTATTATCGTATAGATCTTTTATTTGAGATGGAGATAAAGCTTTATTATAATAATTTATATTAGCCAAAGAACCTTTAAAGCTTCCAGCGTAATCATTAATTATTTTAGCATTAAACCCACCAACATAAAATTCCGATAAAATATCAGACTGGTAACTAACGCTAACTAAAGGATCCATCACTAAGTTATTTAAAAACAATCTGG
>CAZUWJ010000017.1:0-13048 GCA_964624315.1 uncultured Gammaproteobacteria bacterium | reverse complement strand
CTTTTGGGTTCACGTTTTTTAGACGATCGTTCCCAGATACCATTTTTAAAGAAAAAAATAGTTCTGCCAATATCAAAAATTGTAAATTATTTTTTAACAGGAGTATGGCTGTCAGACGTGCATAATGGATTTAGGGTTTTGAATAATAAAGCCTTGCATTTATTACGGATAGACCAGGATAGCATGGCTCATAATACTGAGATAGTTAAAAAAGCAAAAAAGAATAAATTAAAAATTATTGAACATCCGGTAGAGGTTGTTTATTATCGGTATGGACAGAGTGCATTAGGTGGTTTTAAAATTTTGTGGGATTTAATTATTAAATAATTTAAATATGTATTTAATTCAAATTTTATTAGTTTTATTTTTTATTTTTGCATTAGTTAAAGTTTTTATTAGATATAAAAAGGGAGAATTAAAAATAGGAATTTTTTTAGGCTGGGTTTTATTTTGGGCTATGGCCGGAGTAGTGGCCGTTGTTCCAAACAGCACTGCCTATTTTGCTGAGCTGGTTGGTGTTGGTAGGGGGGCTGATTTGGTAGTTTATTTATCATTGGTTTTAATATTTTTTATGCTTTTTAGGCTTTATATAAAAATTGAAAACCAAGAAAAAAATATTACTAAAATTGTTCGCCAAGATACATTGTCAAATAAAAAATAATTATGAAAATTGCTCATGTGGTTGCTCACTTTCCTCCTGATGTAGGAGGGATGGGGCAGAGTTGCTATGAAGAAGTTTTAAGACTTTTTAAAAAAGGACACGAAGTAGAAATGTTTACTTTGAAGTATTCAAAAACTGATTATACGAATGATCAAAATTCTAATTTTAAAATTAACCGTTTGAAGCCGGTTTTTAGATTCGGCAATGCGGGGTGGGCGATACAGCTTTTGTTTAAATTAAAAAAATTTGATGTGATCCATTTGCATTATCCGTTTTATGGCAGTGCTCAATGTGTTTATATGGCTTCTAAGTTTTTTAAACAAAAATATATTCTAACTTATCATATGGATGCCCAACTGGTGGGTACTAAAAAAATGTTACAAAAAATTTATGATTTTGTTTGGGCTAAAAAAATATTTAAAAATGCTAGCCAAGTTTTGGTAGCAGATAGAGCTGTTTTTAAAGATTTTAAATTTAGTCAATATATAAGTGAACATAAAATAAAGGAAGTTCCTTTGGCGGTTGATACAAAAGTTTTTGTTCCATGGCCTAGAGAATTAAAAGAAGAAAGAATAGATAGAAAAAATACTATTTTATTTGTAGGTAATTTAATATCTTTAAAACGTTTGGATTTGTTGCTTGAGGCTTATGCTGAAAGTGATATCAAAAATAGCCTATTGTTGGTAGTTGGCGGAGGTTGTAATTTGGAAAAATATAAAAAAATGGTAAAAAATTTATATCTTAATGATAGGGTAAAATTTGAAGGATCTTGTTTGGAGGTAAAAAAATTATCTGTTTATTATAATTTAGCAGATTTGGTAGTTGTACCCTCTGACTATGAAACATTTTCTTTGGTGGCTTTAGAGTCTTTGTCATGTGGTACACCTGTTTTGGCTAGCAATATTAAAGCGTTATCAGACAAAATTATAGAAGGAGAAAATGGATTTTTGTTTGAAAAAGGAATAAAAACAGATTTGATAATACAGTTAAAGAAGTTTTTTGCTTTAGACGAATCCCAAAAAGAGATAATGAGTATAAAAGCTCGTCAAAGTTCAGAAAAATTTAGCTGGGAAAATCATATAAATATGTTAGAACAGATTTATGGACAAGTTTAATTATGAAAAAACTACTTGGGGAGCAGGGGATGCTAGTTTAAAAATTTCTGACCCGACTGCTTTTAGATTAAAAATATCTTTAAATTTTTTGGATGTTTTAGAAAATAAAGGAAAAGTGTTAGAAATAGGGTGTGGTGAGGGTCAGTTTATTAGAGCTATTAAAAAATATAGTTCATTGCTTGATTGTTATGGTTCGGATATTTCTCAAAATGCGATAGACAAAGCTAAAAATCATAACGACGGAGTAAGATATTTTATTAGCCAAGAAAATAGATTACCTTTTGAAGATAATTTGTTTGATGCGGTTTTAATTTATGATGTTTTGGAACATGTAAAAAATCCAGAAATTATTTTAAAAGAAATTAATCGGGTTTTGAAAAAGGGAGGTTTGTTTTATGCGTTTGTTCCTTGTGAAGGGGACTATATCTCTTTTTGGTTTTTGTTAAAGAAAACAGGGTTGGGGACTGATTTGACTTTTAAGTATGCTGGTCATATAAATTATTTTTCCAGAAAAGGTTTGTTTTCTTTGTTGAAAAAAAGTAATTTTGAAATTTTACAAATTAGATATAGCGAGCATGTTTTTGGGCAGTTGTTGGGTGTGGTTAGTTTTTACCTAATGGATAAAAAAAGTAAACGAGAAAAAAATGAACAATTAAATAATGAGAAATATTTTAATAGTTTTAAACAAAGATCGTTTGGTTTATTTACTGTTTTTAAAAAGATGATAAATAGTTTAATATATGTGGAATCTTTAATTTTAAGGGTTTTGCCTTCGCCTAATGTTCATATACAGGCAAAAAATAATAAGTAGCTTTTTATGAAAATTATTCATATTATTCCATCTGCTTTTGAATATTTTAATAGTATAAGAACTTTAGCTTTTGAAGTTGTAGAACAACAAAATCAAATAGGAGAATCGGTTGATGCCATTACTTTGCAATACGGAACTACCAGTAAAAGATTAAAAAAAGAAGTCAAAAAGTCTTCGGTTAGTCGAAAATTTTTGGGAACTATGCCAGCCGGTCAAGTGATTAAAAATTTAGATAAATATGATGTTGTCCATTTACATACGCCTTTTTTAGGTGGTGCTCATGATATTGTCAAGTGGGCTAAAAATAGAAGACAAACTTTGTTTGTAATTACTTATTATTACGATTTTAAAGACGAAGATTTTATTGGTAAAATAATAAAATGGTATAATAATTATTATTTACCAAAGATGTTTGGTTTTTCAAATCGGATATTTGTGTTTGGAATTGAAGAATTTATCAAGACTAAGATGTTTAAAAAACTACCTATTCATGCAAAAGTTCTGCCTATTTTACCTGACAGGTTTGAAAAAAAAGACGAACTTTTCCACTTGACTTTGGACGGTGAAGAGGTTATACTAAACCATCAGGAATTATATAGCTTTATAGCTTATAACTACCTTGAAGTTTATAATTTTTTAAAACAAACTGTTAAAAACAAATAAAATTAATTTTTATAATTGTATGAGTACAAAAAATTTTTTTGATAACTTAAGTCCAAAAAGCGCTTTGATTGTTGGTGTAGTTAGTGGAGTTTTAGTTTTGTGTACGATAGGTTTTATGGTGATGCTCGGTATGTTTTTGAGTGAAAAAACTATAGCTAGTCAAGACGGTGGGGAGTTAACTGCCGTTGAAGCAAAAGATTTTGGTTTGCCAAAGACTGACAAGCCGAATGTAGAGTTGTTTATTATGACTCATTGTCCTTATGGATTGCAAATGCAAAAAGCTTACTTACCTGTTTATGATTTGTTAAAAGACAAGGCTGATATGCAAATAAAATTTGTTTATTATGTTATGCATGGTTTGCCGGAAGTGCAAGAAGAAACTCGTCAATATTGTATTCAAAAAGAACAGACAGATAAATATTCTGCTTATGCTGATTGTTTTTCAAAAACAGGTGATACTCAAACTTGTTTGACGGCAACTGGAGTTGATGAAGCTAAAATGAATGTTTGTTATAACAAAACTGATGCAGAATATGGAATTATCGCTTCTTATGAAGATCAAGCTAGCTGGTTGTCTGGTCACTATCCTTTGTATCCAATATATAATGCTGATAATGAAAAATACGAAGTACAAGGTTCTCCAACTTTGATAATCAATGGTGAAAAAGCTAGCGTAGATCGTTCTCCTGAAATGTTCAAACAAGCTGTTTGTTCATCCTTTACTAGCCCTCCAGAAGAGTGTAGCACAGTTTTGAGTAGTGCTCCTGCTTCTGCTGGATTTGGGACTGGTGTTGGTACAGCCACAAATGCTAGTTGCGAATAGTTTTACAAGTTAGACTTGTGAGTGTATAATATATACATAAATAATTAATCCAAAAAATATGGGTAAATTTAATAAAGGTTTATTTTTAGGTGGTCTTGCGGGGGCTGGTTTGATGTGGTTAAACGCCACTCCAAAAGGCAAGGAAATGAAAGGTAAAATATTAGAACACAGCAAACCTTTGTATAACGAGTTAAAGATTAGTATTAAACAACTCGAAGGTCCAACTAAAGAAATGTATAATGCTTTAGTAGAAAGAGCTGTTGAGGAATATTCTAATAAAAAAGATTTGGCTACTGATGTGAAGATGCAGTTAGTTAGAAATTTGAAAAAGAAATGGAAAGAATTAGAAAAAGAAATTAAAAAATAATTTAAAAGCCCTCAAAAGAGGGCTTTTAATATTTTAAAAATATGCAGGATAATTATATAATAATTTTAGCAGTAGTTTTTGTGGTAGGGGCAATTTTTGTTTCTTTTTCTAATATGAAAAAGGGTAGAGAAAAAAGAAAAAAGAAAAAAGATAATGACGGCTGATGAGGTATTAATACAAAAAATACAAGAAAATAAAAAGATGGAAGAAGATGAAAGATAGATATTTATTTGACGTGGTTTAAATCTTCAATTTTTAATTCTAGCTCTCTATTTCCGTTCCACTCGTTAACTCCAATTGAAAAGACCATGTCTATCTTTTCTCCTGGTTTTAAGTTTGTTTTCCAATCATAAGGATGTTTATTTGAGTCACCAAACCAGAAGCCGATGGTTTTTTTAACAACATGTGAGTTGTGCTTAACCATTAGTTTCAAGTGCTTACCATCTTGGCCGACCGGTTCTATGGCAACTACTTCTAATCCATAAGCTACATACTTAGGTTCTTCATTGGACATACCAAATGGTTCAAATTTTTGTAGCAAATCGTATAGCTTCCAATTTACGTCTTCTAAATCAACTTTAGTATCTATTTTTATTTGAGGCACGAGTTTTTCGGTGTCTTTTAAATCTTCTTTGGCTTTTAATTCAAATTCTGTTTTAAATTTTTCTAAGTTTTTTTCTTTAATGCTAAAACCACAAGCCTGTGGGTGTCCGCCGTATTTTATAAATAAATCTTCCAAAATCTGTAAATTTTTAATAATATTAAATTCCTCAATACTTCTGCCTGATCCGACTATTTCTCCGCTGGCAGTTTTTGACATAACAATCGCTGGTTTGTAAAATTGGTCTTTTAATCTGCCTGCTACTAGTCCCAAAATTCCAGTGGGCCAATCTTCGCCTAGAACAAAAATAACCAAATTATCTTTTGTTCCGGTTTCTTCTATTTGTTTTTTTGCTTGCTTTAAAATGTCGTCTGTTAATTTTCGGCGATCAATATTGTTTTTGTTTAGTTCTTGTGATAATTTTTCTGCCTCAGCATCATTTTCTGATATCAAAAGTTTGTAAGCAGTATTGGCGTGATCCATGCGTCCAGCGGCGTTAATACGGGGGACTATCTTAAAACCAACTGTGGTGACGTCGTAGTTGCCTTTTTTTGGTTTACCATTTCCATCACTCACACCAGATATTTGTAATAATTTTTGTAAGCCTAAATTTCTAGTTTTGTTTAAAACAGTTAATCCATATCTGGCCATGGTTCTAGATTCGCCAATGAGTGGGACCATATCCCCGATAGTAGCAATGGCCGCTAAGTCCAACATCCATTTTTCAAAAGCTTCGTGCGGTTCCCCATCTGGTAAGTTTTCATTATTCTCAGCGTGTTTTTTTAAAATACCTTGAATAAGTTTAAAAGCGACACCGCCACCAGCCAAAGTTTTATCAGGGTATTTTTCTCCCGGAACTTTTGGGTGAATAATAGCATCAGCTTTGGGTAATTTTTCTGGTACTGTGTGATGATCGGTAATTATAACTTCCATGCCATATTTTTTGGCTAGTTTTATTTCTTCGGCATTGCTAATTCCACAGTCACAAGTGATTATTAAGTCAGTATTTTTTTCTTTTAATAATTCTATTGTATTTGAATTAAGCCCATAACCGTCTGTTTCACGGTGTGGTAAAAAAATGTCTACATTTTTAGCGTTTAATTTTTTTAAAGTGTTGTATATCAAAACAGCCGAACATACTCCGTCAGCATCATAATCTCCATGAATGACAATGTTTTTTTGTTTTTCTATAGCTTTAAAAATTATTTTTAAAGCCTTACTCATATCATGGAATAAAAAGGGGTCGTGAATATTTTCTGAATAATCTGGATTCAAAAATTCATCGATTTCTTTTTGAGTTTTTAAGCCACGGTTCCATAAAAGGGTACTAATAATAGCGGGTAGTTCTGGGTGGCTGTCTAAAAATTTTTTATCAGCTTCGGGCTGTAGAATCCATTTTTTCATAGAATATTTTAAATTAAATATGGTAGTTGTCATCCTGAGCGGAGTGTTGTCATCCTGAGCGGAGTAGTGTCATCCTGAGCGGAGTACTGTCATCCTGAGCGGAGTACTGTCATCCTGAGGAACCGAAGGATCTTAAAACCAGTTAATAGATCCTTCGATTCCTCAGGATGACAGTCTTAACTAGTAGTAAGAAAGATCTCTACTTTCAACCGAATTAATGTGTCATAACCATTTAAATCAGTCCGCCAGCTGGCGGATTAAATCAGTATTTCCGTGGAAAGGATTATTATTTCTTCAAAATATTAAGAGACAGTTTTCTAAAATCCCAATAAGAATCAGCTAAGAGTAGCGTAAAGACAATAAAGAAAATATCAACTGTAATGTGGTCAACAGCAGTTAGGGGAGTGGAGTAACCAGAAAATAAGATTATTCCTAAAGATATCCAATAAAATAAAGTTTTACCAGTTAGATTTCTTCTTTCGTGAATGTTAATTTTTTGCCTAATATTCCAAATGTATAAAACATAGAAAAGTATTAGTGGTCCGCCTAAAAACCATTCATAATCGTGAGCGTCTAAACCCAAGCCATACAAGATTAAAAAATATATACCTAAGATAATAATCAAAGCAAAAAATAAGAAAATAATATCTAATTGATATTTACGAAGTAGTTTCATAGACGTATGTATGTGGATTTAATAAAAGGCCGGCATTACTGTAAAAAGTAACATGGCAAAAATACCAATTATAGCTACTACGAACCATAATTTTTTCAGAGTTTTTCTTTTCATATAAAATTATTATTATTATTAAAAACTTATCTTTTTAAAACTTCTAAATAACTCTCTGTAGGTATGTCTACTTTACCTGTGCTGTGAGCTAACATGCGTTTTTTACCCTTTTTTTGCTTTTCTAACAGCTTTCTCTTGCGAGTAACGTCTCCACCATACAAATTGGCAGTTACATCTTTGCGGAGGGCTGATATTCTTTCGGCGGCTATTATTTTTCCACCAACCGATGCTTGTATTTTTAAAACAAATTGTTGGCGAGGTAATGTTTTTTTGAGAGATTCTACTATTTTTCTACCTACTTTAAAAGCGTCTTCTCTCCAAACCAGGGTAGATAGGGATTCTACGGTTTCTTCGGCAACAGATATATCCAACTTTACTACGTCGGTTTTTTCATAATCCATTATTTCATAATTCATAGAAGCGTAACCAGAGCTGACAGTTTTTAGTTTATCATAAAAATCAGTTATAAGCGAAGATAAAGGTATTTCATAGTGAAGTAATACTCGTTGTCCTTTGCCAGCGCTCAAATATTCAGTATTTTTATACCGTCCTTTTCTATCGGTAATTAGGGTTATCACATTACCTACATAATCAGATGGTGTAATAACATCTAATTTCATCCATGGCTCAGTTATTTCTTCTACTTTAGTTATTTCTGGTAATTCTTGAGGGGAATGTATAATAAATTCTTCTCCGCTGGTTAGTTTTACTTTGTAAGCAACGCTAGGAACAGTAATGGTTATTTCTAAGCCGTGTTCTCTTTTTAATCTTTCTTGAAAAATATCCAAATGCAACATTCCCAAAAAACCACACCTAAATCCGAAACCCAGCGCTTGAGAACTTTCTGGTTCATAAAAAAGAGAAGAATCATTTAGTTTTAATTTATCTATGGCATCACGCATGGCTTCGTAATCATCTCCTTCTTTTGGGAAGATGCCAGCATAAACCATTGGCTTTATTTCTTTATAACCTGGCAAAGCTTTTGGGGCAGAATTGTTTTCACTGGTGATGGTGTCGCCAACTCGACAATCTTGAACATTTTTTAGACCGCTTACCACATATCCTATTTGGCTATTTTCAAGTTTTTCTTTAGGAGAATAAGTAGGGGAGTAAATACCAGTTTCTATTACATCGGCATATTTTTTTGCTCCCATTAAAAATATTTTATCTCCTTTTTTAATTTCTCCATCAAATATTCTCACCGAAGCTACCACTCCTTTATAATCATTATAAACAGAATCAAAAATCATGGCTCGCAAAGGCTTGTCCCCTTTATTTACTGGCGGAGGAACAGTGCTAACAATAATATCCAATATCTCGGTTACTCCTTCTCCAGTTTTTGCTGATACTGATAAAATTTCATCTTCATCGCAACCTATTAAATTGATAATTTCAGCTTTAGTTTTTTCTATATCAGCACTGGGCATGTCTATTTTATTGATGACAGGAATTATTTTTAAATTTTGTTCTAAAGCTAAGTATAAATTTCCAATAGTTTGGGCTTGCACTCCTTGAGTGGCGTCAACCAAAAGTATAGCCCCTTCTACTGCGGCCAGTGATCTGGAAACTTCATAATTAAAATCCACATGACCTGGAGTGTCTATTAAATTTAAAACATATTCTTCCTTATCCTTGGTTTTATATCTCATGGTAACCGGCGTTAGTTTGATGGTTATACCTCTTTCTCTTTCTAAATCCATAGAATCAAGTAACTGACTTTTCATGTTTCTTTTTTCTACAGTGTTAGTAACTTCCAAAAGACGATCAGACAGAGTTGATTTTCCATGATCAATGTGGGCTATGATACAGAAGTTTCTGGTTTTTGCGTTTATATCGGACATATTATTTTATATCTATACTTTCGGTTGTTTTAATGTTTTTAATTTTTAAAATATTTTTGTTAAATGAATGAACAAAATCATTAAACTCTTCAAGTTTTAAAAGATAACATATTAGAGCGTAGGTTGCAATACCTAGTAGTCCGGCGATTAAACCTTGTCCTAAGATACCCCAAAAATATTGTTGATTAAATATTTTGGCTAGAGGATATTTGGACAGTTGGACAACTACCGCCATGACAATGCTGGCAATTGCTATTTTATAAAATGAAGAAAAAATATTTTCTAAGTTAAGACTACCCAGAGTTTCTTTTAAAGTTGCAACTAACAGAGTTATGTTTAGTATGGCCCCGATTGATACTGCCAAAGCCAAGCCCGAAACTCCAAGTTGACGCATAAAAATCATAGCAAAGATAATAGTAACAAGTTCTGAGATGAGAGCTATCACAAACGGAGTTTTTGTATCTTCCAAAGAATAAAAGGCCCGGGCGAACAAGGGGATTAAACTTTGGGCGAATAAGCTAAGGGCAAAAAAAGCTAAGGTGTCAGCTGTGTTTACAGTAGCCGACCACCCAAATTCTCCGCTACCTAAAATAACACGAACTATCTGAGCTCTTAAAAATAAAATTATAACCGTAGCTGGAAATATTAAAAAGAGTATTTTTTTTGTGGTTTGAGCGACGGTGTTAATAAAAGTTTTATAATCTTTTTTAGCAGATGCTTTTGATAAAACTGGGAATATTGCCAGGGCAAATGGGATTCCTATAATACCAACAGCGACTCCTTGTAGGTTATTGGCATAGTTATAAACCGAGACGCTACCAATAGGCAATAGGGTTGCCAGAATAGTTAGAATGACTATGTTTATCTGACTAACTGCTAATCCCAAAGTTCTAGGTATCATTAGTAGTCCTATTAAAATAGTGTTTTTATCGTGTAAGTCAAAGACCGGTCTCCATCTGTATCCAGAGAAATAAGCTCCGGTTGTTTGAATTATCAAATGTATTAGAGCGCCCAATACCACGCCCAGAGCCAAGCCCATTTCGTCAAAATATTTGGTTAAAACAACTGTGCCGAATATTATTCCTAAATTATAAAAAATTGGGGCAATAGAATAAGTTAAAAATTGCCGTAAAGATTGTAAAACTCCGCCCATTATCATTGAAATACCAAGAAGCAGAGGGGATAAAAACATTATCCTGCTAAATTTTATTACTAGCAATAAAGATTCTTTATCAAAGCCGGGGGCTATCAAAGGTGCTAGTTTGTTGGCAAAAATAATCCCGAGAGTACAAACTATTACAAGAGCAACACCGGCTATGTTAACAATGTTGTTAGCTAATTTCCAAGCCTGGCTTTTGTTGTGGTAAAAAATTTTGGTAAATACCGGTATAAAGCCGGCGGATAATGCTCCTAAAATAAGCAGACTATAAACAAGGTCTGGTATTTTAAAGGCAGTGTAATAAGCATCCATCACATTCCCTGCGCCAAAATAGTGGGCGAATATGCGATCGCGTATTAGTCCAATAATTCTACTAACTAAAGTAGCACCGGCAATAATAATGGCAGCGCCAGTGATTGTTTTTGACTCGTTGTTAAATATTTTTTTAAACATAATTAGTTTTCAGCCGGTAAATTGATGGTCATAGTAGCATGTCCCGTACCTTTTTTAACATCTGTAGAGTTTTCAGTATATAAAGATCCAGTTATTTCTCCTTTGCTAAATGTAAATTGTTGAATATTTTGCCCCTTACTTTCTATATCAATTTTATAATCTTTTTTTTGTAATTCTTTTTTGTAATATGCAATCACAAAACTTTGATCAGCGTCCAGGTCGGTCCATTCTATTTGAACTATATCGCGATAATCTCCAACTGGCGTGCTGATAATTTGCCACATTCTTTTTAAAGTGGGAGTGTCTTGCTTTTCTTTTTTATCAGTAGCTAAGAAAATTGGTGATAAAATTATCTTTGGGAAAAAAGCCGCTATCTCGATTCCTCTGTTTTTGTATTTTCCAGATATGTAAGTAATAGCCTCTACGTTATCAGTGTCATAAATAGGAATGTCTTTGGGAAAGTTTTCTGGCACTTGTCTCAGTGTCTGAGGGCCAGGACCCATGCTAATGCGGATTAAAACAGCTATTATTATAATAAAAAACACAATACAACCACAGCCGGTAAAACAACTGCGTTTCCAGCCTGATCGTCTTCTGGTTAATTCTTCAATGGGAGGTTCTTTTATTTCTACATTGTCTATAATATCTCTTCTCATAATTTTTGATATTATATCAGATTTTGGTATTTTTCTCAATGTGTAAAAAATGTTATACTAAATGTAGTGTTAATTCAATAAAATCAATAAATATGAAAATTTCTTTTCATGGCGCAGCCAGAGAAGTGACGGGTTCTTGTAATTTATTAGAAATTGAGGATAAAAAAATATTAATAGATTGCGGGATGTTTCAAGGGGGAAAAACAAATGAAGAAAAAAATGAGGAAAAGTTTTCTTTTAATGCTCGTGAATTAAACGCGGTTATAGTTACGCACGCTCACTTGGATCATGTTGGGCGATTACCTCTTTTAGTGCGAGATGGTTTTGAGGGATTTTTTTATGCCACTCCAGCCACGATTGATTTGGCTAACTTAATTTTAGAAGATGCTTATCATATAATGAGTTATGATGCAATAAAATTTGGTAGACCAGTTTTATATGATGAGTCAGACATTGCGGGGGTTATGAGCAGGTTTAAACCAACTGACTATTATAAAGAGCGTGATTTGGGTGGAGTTACTTTTAAACTTCATGATGCTGGTCATATTTTTGGAGCTGCTTTTGTTGAAATTACTGGTGAAGGTAAAAAAATAGTTTTTTCCGGGGATATTGGTAATGTTGAGATGCCAATTTTAAGAGAAACAGATTCTATACCTCCGGGAGTAGATTATGTTGTCTGTGAATCAACTTATGGAGACCGAATACACGAAACCGCAGAGGAGAGAGAAGATATAATACAAAAAGCAGTGGTAAAGGCTTTGAAAAAAGGTGGAGTGTTGATGATACCGGCTTTTTCACTAGAGAGAACTCAAGAATTGTTGTATTATTTGAATGAATTAATAGATAGACAAAAGAAAATTCCTCGAGTGCCTATCTTTTTGGACAGCCCGCTGGCTATCAAAGCAACGCAAGTTTTTAAAAAATATCCAGAGTACTATGACAGAGATGCTAAAAATCTTTATTTAAAAGATGATGATTTGTTTAATTTTCCAGGTTTGATGATGACGCAGTCTTCTCAAGAATCAAAAAAAATCAATCATACCCCTAGTCCAAAAATTATTATTGCTGGTTCAGGTATGATGACCGGTGGGAGAATCTTGCACCATGCTATCCGCTATTTGTCTGATAGGGCTAATACTTTGTTAATTGTTGGATATCAAGCTTACGGAACTTTGGGAAGAGATATATTAGGAGGTAAATCCCCAGTGACTGTTATGGGGGAGAGAATAAAAGTAAAATGTAAGGTAAAAGCGATTGGGGCATTATCAGCTCATGGGGATCAAAAGAAATTGATGGATTGGATAGCTGGTGGACCTAATTTGCCTAGACAGGTATTTTTAAATCACGGCGAACCAATGGCCTCAGAAAATTTACAAAAAAGATTAGTAAAAGAATTGGATTTGCGGGTGACAGTGGCGGAAAGGGAGAAAGAGTATAAGTTGTAAGATTTTTTATATACGAAAAACCAAATAAACAAAATTTTTTCCCCTTTGCCCCCTTCGTTTGGTTTGAATGTTTGGCGAGGGTTATTTAGGAAATCATGATTTAAATCAGTATTTAAATCATGATTTCTTTTAATTGTGATTTTGTAGTAAAAATTCAAAGGCTGGCGTGTATTCTGTGACTAACTTTAGGTCTTTGAAAATAGTTTATATAGATTATCAAACTCCTTATTGTCTGTAATACAACATTTTCGTATATTCT
>CAZUWJ010000016.1:0-14290 GCA_964624315.1 uncultured Gammaproteobacteria bacterium | reverse complement strand
TAACACCCGGATCAAGGGGTGTCTTTAAAATTTTATCTTTCAAATCTTTCTGCCCGTTAAACGGATCTATTATACTTTTTTCTTTTTTATTTCCCAACCAACCCACAATAAAATCTTCAGCTGGAACAGCCATCGCGTTAACCGTAAAATCACGACGAGATAAATCTTTTTCTAAACTAGTTTGTTCTACAATCGGTTTTCTGGATTCTTTTTTATATTTTTCCATTCGTGCCCCAGCAAATTCTAATTCTAATAAAATCTTATTTTTATCTTTTCTGTCCACAAACAGATAGCGGGCTGTATCAAAGTCTTCAAATAATATCAAACTACCTTCTTTTTTCATTAATTCATCAAAATTTTTAGCAAATTCGATACCACTGCCTTCTACAACAAAGTCCACATCTGTTATTCTTTTATTCAAATTAAGTAACATATCCCGCACAAAACCTCCAACCACATAAACAGACACCCCTTCTTTTTGAGAAAGAGATGTGATTTTTTTAAAAATTTTATTTAACCCAACATTCATAATTATATCTTTTTAATTTTCCCCATTCTTTTTTCAGCTACTTCTTTTTCAACCCAGCCTTGTTTAACCAAAAATTTCAAAGAATTCTCCATGCTAATCATACCTTCTTTCACCCCTGTTTGTATGACTGATTTTATTTGAGAAATATTATTTTCTCTTATCAAATTTGAAACAGCCGGAGTATTTATCAAAATCTCGCGAGCTGGCACACGACCTCCGTCTTTTGAAGGTATTAATTCTTGAGCAACTACCACTCTCAATACACTGGCTAATTGTATTAAAATTTGACGTTGTTTAGGACCATCAAAGACATCAACAATTCTCTCCACTGCTTCAGCCGCCGTTGGAGTATGTAATGTTGAAAAAACCAAATGACCAGTTTCAGCTGCGGTCAAAGCGGTGGCTATTGTTTCCGGGTCTCTCATTTCCCCAACAAATATAACATCTGGATCTTGACGCAACACATATTTTAAAGCATTAGAAAAAGATTTGGTGTCCTCCCCCACTTCTCTTTGTTCTATTAAACTTTTTTTATCTTCAAATAAAAATTCAATAGGATCTTCTACTGTTACGATATGTACTTTTCTAGTTTTATTTATTTCTTCTATTATTGAAGCAATAGTAGTTGATTTACCACTACCAGTAGGACCAGTTACCAAAACTAATCCATCTAATAAGTTCGGCATTTCTTTTAAATAATCTTCAAAATTTAATTCTTTTGGGCTAGGCACCTCACCAGGAATCAAACGAGCAGATAAACCTATCTTGCCTTCTTGGCTATGCAGATTAACCCTAAAACGCACACCATCTATCTCATAAGCGAAATCAAACTCTTTAATCTCTTCATACTTATCTTGCTGTTCTTTGTTCAACATAGACATCACAGCTATTTCTAAATCTTTAGCTGGCAATTCTTTATCCTCTATCTTTTCTAAATTACCTTCAAAACGCAAGATTGGTGCCTCTCCACCAATTAAATGCAAATCAGATGCATCTTTTTTAACAGCTTCTTTAAAATATTTTTTAATATCCATAAAATTAATAATTTAACCTGATGTTATTCCATAAAATACATCAAAATTAGATTTAGATAACATACCCATTATACTAAAAAAAAAAGACTTAAACAAGCCATATCTCTATTTTATAATTTAAAATAATTAAAAACCTTTTATATATTCTTTATATAATTTTTGTATTTTCTTTATTCTATCTAAATTTATTTTACAATCAATTCCGTTAATATTTCTAATAGGCATTACATTCATAGTAGTACTAGTCAGAAAAAACCCATCATAAGACCCTAGATCATTAGCTTTTATATCTTCTTTAATTATTTTAAAGTCATCTTTAATTGCTTCTTTTAAGAATTTCTTAGTTATCCCTTCCAAAACTTTTTCATCCGGTGGCATAACAATAATATCACCTTTTAGGGCATAAAAATTTGTCCTAGTTCCTTCTCTAATAGAACCTTCTTTATCAACCAATAAAGATTCTAAACAGCCCTGCTTCTTGGCCTGACGCAATGCCACAAAAGATAAAAGCAAATCTTTGCTTTTTATATTAGGAAAATGCCTCTCGCCTGCATAAGTTATTACCGACACACCCTCTTTATAAAATTTATCTGGATAAAAAGTTAAACCTCCAATTGCTACAATATACAAATCGGCCTTTTCATTTTTATCTACATCGCCCAACAAAAACATACGAACAAAACCATCATTAATTTTATTCTTTTTTACTACTTTTTCAAGCCAAATTTTAATATCATCTTTATTAAAGCCATGGCCTAGATCTAATTTTAAAGCCGAATCAAATAATCTATCTATGTGATAATTAACATAGAAAATTTTACCTCCTATAACTTTAAGGGAGCTATAAACAGAAAAATCAAACCAATAGGCCTGATTTATTATATTAATATTCAATTTACTAGTCTTTATAATTTTCCCATTTTTAACAGAAAATTTCATAAAACTAAAATTCAACAAAAGAACTATCGCCTAATAAAATACGGTGACAATTGTCTTTTTTTAAATCTTCTACCATCTCAACATTATTACCAATGATACTAGATTTTATTTTAATGCCTTTTCTGGTCAAACTACAAGTATCAAAAATTATACTATCTTCAATGTCTAAATCTTTTATAAAATTATTTTTACCTAAAACAGTATATGGGCCGATTTCACAGTTTTCTAAAACAGTATTATCTCCTATAATAGCCGGGCCAATAATTTTCACATTGTCTTTTATTTCTACCCCCTCGCCCAAAAGTATCTTGCCGGGAGTATTAAAATCTTCATCCTTCATTTCATCCAGCAACAACCTATTGGCCAATAATAAATCCTCAGGCTTACCCGTGTCTTTCCACCATCCAGTAATCTCACTATGCCCCACTTTATAACCATGTTTTATCAATTGACTGTGTATATCTGATATCTCATATTCACCTCTAGCGCTTTTTACAATTTTATCAAACATTTCAAAAAATACTTTTGGACCATATATATAAATGCCACTAACCGCAAAATCGCTAAGAGGATTTTCTGGTTTTTCTATTACTTCTTTTATTAAACCATCTTCACCTATTGTAGGCACGCCAAATCTATTTGGATCTGGCACTTTGGCCAAGGCCAAAACACAATGACAACCTTCTTTTTCGTATTGGTCTATCAAAGAATTTATATCATTTAAAATAATATTATCAGATAAATAAAATATAAAAGGTTCATCTCCAATAAACCTCTCTGCTTGTTTAACTACATGGGCTATCCCTTGCGGACCACCTGTCTGTTCAAAAAAAGTTATTTTAACTCCAAACTTACTACCATCTCCTATAATTTTTTCCAAACTAGTATCTCCCGGATTAGTATTAATATAAATTTCTTCAACACCTGCCTTTACTACCTTTCGGATAG
Organism: uncultured Gammaproteobacteria bacterium; assembly: GCA_964624315.1. Lineage (GTDB taxonomy): Bacteria > Patescibacteriota > Patescibacteriia > Magasanikbacterales > GWA2-37-8 > CAZUWJ01. The sequence goes on along the minus strand of CAZUWJ010000016.1, from coordinate 10,840 downwards.
CATGAAAAATCATTGGCTGTCCAGCCAAATTTATCAAATGTTTGTTAGTCGTACTGGTTAATGGACGTAAGCGAGTTGCCCTTCCACCGCCAGTTAAAATAGCTTTTCTTATTTTCATACTGTTTAACGCTACCACAAAATAATATGTTTGACAATAGTCCAATATAAAATAGAAATCGGGTTAGCCACATAACGCAACAAAGGTGTATCAATCTCACTATCAGAGAATTTTATCTTGGCAACTACATTATTTAACAATTGCTTATCACTAATTTTCCTAATTTTTTGTATCTTTTTTCTTTTTTGCCAAACTAATTTTAAATTTTTAAAATGTAAAAACCAATAACCTGCTTTCATTTTTTGAAAAAACCAACCGCTCAACAAAGAAATAAATAATAAACCAATTTCAGATACTAACAGTATAGGTAGCAATAATATCAATGTTAACCATTTATAATAAGTCAAAAGAACTATCCATCTATTTCTTTCCATTAAAAAATATTTATTTTTATTACGAGAAAACTCATATTGATGATAAAAAACAGCTTCTGGTACTACCGCTATTTTATAACCCAACATTTTTGCTCTTAGACTTAATTCCAAATCTTCATGATAAGCAAAATAATCCTCGTCTAACCCTCCGTACTCTTTCAAAAAATCAACCCTACCCAACAACGCAGCCCCACTCACAAAACCAGGTTCTTTAATATTATCTTTTACAATCGTATCTACTTTTTTTCTAAAATCTCCACAATAACCAAACCCAAGGTAATGATATTTATTACCAGTGGTATTAACTAAATCTTTTTCTGGATATAATTTTATAAATGGTTGAGCCAAAACAATGCTTTTATCTTTTTCCATTATTTCTATCATTGTTTCAAGTGAACCTGGAGTAGCACAGGCATCAGGGTTGTGTAAAAAAACATATGGGAAGCCATTGTCAGTTACCCATTTAAAACCAACGTTATTTCCACCGGCAAAACCAATATTTTTTTCTTGTTTTAAATAAACTATATTAGGTAGTTCTTTCCCGGACAAAGGTAAAAATTTTTCTTTTACTTCTTTTTCTATCCAGCCTTTTTGTGGATGAGGGTTATCAATAATCAAAACTTGCAACCTATCTTTTGGATAAGTAATACTTCTCAAAGACTCCAGAAACAAATCCAAAAATTCGTGTGAACCATATGATAAATAAATTATAGCAATTTTAGGAAACATAGTATTTAAATTTTTTACGCCATTTAAAAATAAATTTAACCCAAGAAGTCATATGTATGCGAGCTAATTTATTTTTAAATAAAGCTCTAAAAATTCCCGGAACTTTTGATGACTCTCTTTTATATTTATGTATCATTTCTATATTATGAACATAATAAACAGGCATACCCTCTTCCCACATACGCATACACCAATCACAATCTTCTAAATACATAAAGTATCTATCATCAAACCAACCAATTTTATCGATCACTTCTCCTCGCACCACCATAGCCGCCCCCAACACCCAATCAACCGGCATAGTTTCGTTATGGTCAAAATCTTTCATTAATAATTTATCAGTATATTTTTTAACCCATTTATATTTTTTATCCCAATCAATTTGTTTAAGAGGTTTTATTAAAATAGATTTTTTATCAAAACGATAACAAGAATCTTGCAAAGTACCATCTAAATTTAGAAGCTTTGGACCGATACAAGCTATTTTTCTATTTTCATCCATAAACTTTATTAAACTCCCAATAACATTTTTATTTTTAGGAATTAACATATCTGGGTTTAGGGCAAAATAATATCTAGCTTCAGTATCTTTAAATCCCATATTATTACCTTTGCCAAAACCAATATTACCTCCAGCGTCTATATATTTTGCCTGCGGGAACCTTTCAGCCATCGCTTCTTTGATATGATCACGATTTGAAGAATTGTCTACCACCGTTGCCTGAACCTCAAAACCATTGTCCTCTATATCAGAAAACAAGGTAGACAAGCACTCAATCACATTGTCTTTACCAAGATAATTTACTGTTACTATATTTATATCTTTCATATCATTAATTTAAACAGATTAAAATAAATTTAAAAAGTATCGATACTGTATCGATACTGTATCGATACTTTTTAAAACCACTCTCTTAATCCCATCCAGTTTATTTTTCTTAATTTTTTTATTTGCCCTCTTCTATTCTTTAATTCTTTTCTATATTTCCAGATTTCAGATAACCCTTTCAAAACTTTCCTATCAAAAATTAAATAGTAAAAAAATTTCTTTAATTCATACCAAAAAATAAACGGAAAATCTAATAAAAAATTCTGACAGTATTCATTTGAATATAAAACCATTAATTGATTTTTATAACTATTATATTTTATATAATCCCCTTGTTCTTTTTTATTTTCCAAATCAGCTAACATGCCATTCTTTTTAGAACCTTTACCAGTTCGGTCATGATAAATAACAGAATTCAAAACAGTACATACTTTTAAACCAGCACTTTTCATTCTAAAAGCCAAATCCACATCTTCTTTGTATAATTTAAAAAATCCACAAAATAACTGACCGTCTATTAATATTCTTTTCATATCTTCTACTCTGAACATGATCAAAGCCCCATCTAATCCAAAAACTTCCAGCACTTCGCCATTTATTCTTTGCTTTTTCTCACTCCAACTATCCCACTCTCCTATTTCTGTTACTCGCCTATTTTTACAAACTTTTAAACCCAGAGTATCAATATAATCTGTTAACTCTTTATTTTCAAAATCCCATTTCATTAACCTGGGTGCTACGGCTTGATATTTTTTATTTTCATCCAAAAAATTAATCATCTTTTGAATAGCATCAGACACCGAAGTCATATCTGGGTTAAGCAACATGTAATACTCTGACGAACAATCTTTAAAAATTTTATTATGTCCACCAGCAAATCCATCATTATCAGTTTGTTTTATTAATTCCCATTCAAAATCAAACTTATTTAATTCAGCTTCCAAAACTTCTATGTCTTCTTTATTAGAAGCATTATCTAAAATCACTAATTTAAAATCTTTAAAAGTTTGTTTATTCAAAGAATCAAAAAGATAGGAAAAATATTTTTTACCATTATATGTAACTAACCCAATTGTTAATTTTTTATTCATAATTATTTAAATAAACTTAAAACCCACACATAAAAAATACCTACTGGACGAAACAACCAAATCCAAAACCACTTATACCAAGGAGTCCATTTTTGAAAATATAACAACATGCTTTTAGTAAATTGTTTTTGCTTCCAGAGGCTTGGCCTCTTTTTAAAACTTTCCCCCACATAGTCAATGCAACTAATAATCGGCGTATAAATAATTTTGTAACCTAATTTTTTAATTGACTGACAAACATCAACGTCCTCAAACCAAATATAATAATATTCATCAAACGCATAACCCAATTTTTCATAAACAATTCTGGGCATTAACATAAAAGAACCTCTAACACTATTAACTTCTTGCTCTTTATCAAAATCAAAATCATTATACAAATAATTATTTAACAACGACGGAAATAAATGATTTAATTTCAAAATAATTACTAACTGATTTAATATTGTAGGTAAACGACGAGGAGATGCTTCCAGATTATTTTCCCCCTGTTCGTCCATTAATTTACAACTAGCTAAACCTACTTCTGATTTTTGTTTAATCCAATCAATTATTTTTTTTAAACTACCATTCTCTAATTTCATATCTGGATTCAAAAAAAGCAAAAAATCACCAGTTGATATTTTTGCTCCTTGGTTATTGGCTTTGGCAAAGCCAGCGTTATCTTTATTAACTATTAACTTTACAAATGGATGCTTTTCTTTTACTAAACCAACTGTATTATCTCCCGAATTATTATCAATGATAATTTCTTCATATTCCAAACCAGAACAAGCATCTCTGACTGATTCTATTTGCTTACCAATCTTATCTTCGCTATTCCAACTAACTGTAATAACAGATAAATCCATACTATTTAGCTAACTCAAGTTTAAAATAATCAACATAAGGAATATCAGTCGGGTCAATATTGTCGAGCAATGCTCTGTAATAACTCACGTAGCTACCCAAAACCAAAGCTTCGCAAGCCTGCCTTAATTTATCTTTTTCATTAAAAGAATAAAAAGCATAATTTATTTTATTTTTATCTAATACTTGAGAAGTTATCTCAAATCTTTTTTGAATTCTTTTGTGGTATAATTTTGAATCAAAAAATAAGAAAAATAAATTAGTCTGATTACTCTTTGGATTTAACATTCCTTCTAACAAATGGTGGTTAAGTTCGGGTATTAAAAAATATCCAGCAAAACGCTTGGCGTTCTCATTCATTTGGTTAGCAGCTGTATGCACATTGCCAGACAAATGTTCCGCTCCCACATACCACATACTCCTACTGCCAATATCACGGGCGATCATTTTAGCCGGGTTATTTTTTGTTTTAACAGTTACACCAAACAAAGAATCATACTTGATAAATGTAAGAGCTAGCTCGTTGATTTGTTTTTTAGTTAATTTAATTAACCCTAATTCTCCCAACAAAATCAACTGCCCCACTATTGAATAACCCAAACCCATACGCGGAGAACCACAGGGATTATTATTCGTGCTAAATATTAAAGCAGGTAATTTATTAAGTTTAGCAAAACTAGCTAATTTACCACCAGAGGAAATAATAATAATTTTACTTTTTTTTACTTTAGCCTGTTTCAAAGCACTAACTACTTCTTCGGTATTACCAGAATAACTAGAACCAATCACCAAAGTTTTATTATCTGTAAATTGAGGCACATTATAGTCATTCAATATTTCTACCGGCACTTTTAATTCAGCTTTAAAAACACTTTTAAAAATATGAGCCCCTAAAGCTGACCCACCCATACCCAAAACTAAAATTTTATTTATCTGTTTATAGCTAGCTGGAACTTTTAATTTTTTAGATGACTCCAAAACTTCTTCAATTTGCTTGGATAAAAGCTGAAGACTACCCAACATATTTTGAGAATCTAATTTTTCAATTTCTTTGATATTGTCTAAAATCATATTTAATTATTAATATTAATGATATCAGCATACTTTTTCATAGAATCTTCTACTGCTTCTTTTATTGGACGCATACGAATTCCTAATTTTTCTAAATTTTCTGATTGCATAATATTATTAGATCTTTTTTTGCTAACCAAACCCATCTCAACCAATTGTTCTTCTGTAATCCATTCGTTTTTATGTTCTGAGTCAACATATTTTTCATACAAAGCTATAATTTCTTTATGGGTTATAGAACCAGGATTAGTTACATGAAAAATACCTTCGCCTTTTTTTTCTAATAACTGATAAAAAGTATCAAGCATATCCTCTACCACGGTCATGCTATTTTCTACATCAACTATTTTTTCAAAACCTTTTAGTTTATCTATCAGATTACCCCTACTAGGAACATGATCTAACGGCATACGGATACGAACAATCCCCACATTTGGCAAAGTAGCCAAAACTAAATCAGCTGAATATTTTGCTCTAGTATAAACAGCTACTGGATTAGCATAATCACTTTCTTTCCAAGGACCTCCATGAGGAGATTCGCCATAAAAAATACAACCAGTCCCCATGTGAAGTAAATAAACATTTCTTTCCCTACAAGCTTCGGCCATAATAATCGGCAAAATAGTATTGCCTTTTATAGTTTCAACCTGATGACTCTCACACCAATCAACATTTGGTTTACCAACTACACCAGCAGCATTCAAAATAGCATCAGGCTGATGTTCATCAATCAAACTAAGCACATCTTCAACAGTATTAACTCTTTTGCTAGTCACAACCGCATCATCCCAAGCCTCGGCACAACGATTACCCAGATACCCATTACCTACTATTAAAATTTTCATACTTTTTTATTATTATATTGTTTTTTATAATAATTTTGATATTCACCATTTTTAATCTTCTGCCACCAATCTTTATTTTCTTTATACCACTCAATTGTTTTTTTCATACCTTGTTCAAAACTCACTTTTGGTTCCCAACCTAATTCATCTTTAATTTTCGTAATATCTATTGCATATCGCCTATCGTGCCCTGGTCTATCTTTTATATATTCTATCATTTCTTCACCTAATTCCAAATTTTTTAATATATTTTTTGTAATTTCTAAATTTGTTTTTTCAGACTCTCCGCCAACACAATAAGTCTCTCCTGATTTACCCCTATGCAATATCAAATCCACTGCTTCACAATGATCTGTAACATAGAGCCAATCACGAATTTGCAGACCATCACCATAAACAGGAACCTTTTTACCTTCTAATAAATTAGTGATAAAAAGACCGTGTAATTTTTCCGGGAATTGATAAGGTCCATAATTATTAGAACAATTTGATATAGTTATTGGCAAACCATAAGTATGGTAGTAAGACCTAACCAAATGGTCTGAGGCGGCCTTAGAAGCACTGTATGGGCTTCTAGGATTGTATAAGGTATCCTCGTTAAAAGAAGGATCTAACGGACCTAAAGCTCCAAAAACTTCGTCAGTTGAAATATGATGAAAACGAATATTCCTTTCACGACAAAACTCTAATAAACTATAAGTCCCTAAAACATTGGTTTTTATAAAGTCCTGCCCATCTAAAATAGATCTATCAACATGGGTTTCAGCAGCAAAATTAACAACCATATCAATATCTTTATCTAATTCAATATTCAAAATATCTAATATATCACCTTTAACAAATTTATAGTTTGGATTTTTTTCTTGTTCTTTTAAATTTTCTAAATTACCAGCGTAAGTCAAAACATCCAAATTTACAATTTTATAATCAGGGTATTTTTCTAAAATGTATTGTATAAAATTGGATCCGATAAACCCAGCTCCACCAGTAATTAGTAATTTCATATTTTTATTTTAAATTAACCTCCCTACTCACTGACAAGACTATCCCGCAGGCCCCAAGCATTACCATCAATGCGGAACCCCCATGACTAACAAAAGGTAAAGGCACACCAGTCAAAGGTAATATTCCCACCATGGCTCCAATATTCAAAAAAGACTGCCAAACCAGCCAAATCATAATACCAGAAACTAGTAATTTAGCAAATAGATCAGGGCTTTTCTTGGCAATCCGCAAACCACGCCAACCAATAAATAAAATTAGTAATAAAAACAGGGATGAAAACAAAAAACCAACTTCTTCGGCCATAACGGCAAACACTGAGTCAGCAGCTACTTCTGGTAAATATTGATATTTTTGTCTGGAATGCCCTACCCCCAAACCCGCCCAGCCACCAGAACCAATAGCCAAAGTCGCTTGATTAATATGATAGCCAACTCCCTGCGGATCTAGTTCAGGATGTAAAAAAGTGGTAAACCTCTCCATCCGGTAAGATTTAATAACAATCAAAGATAAAAATCCCAAGACCAACAAACTACCCAGAACTGTTAAATAAATTTTTGGAACTTTTGACAAATAAAGCATACCAAAAACTATAACTACCAAAATAGATAAAGTTCCTAAATCCGGCTGTGCTAAAACCAAAAGAAAAATCGGAGCTAAAACTGATAAAACAGGTAAGAGACCAGTCTTCCAATCTGACAAATCACGCCTCGAATCAGAAAACAAAAAAGCAGCTAATACCACCATTGTTAATTTTGCCAATTCTGACGGCTGAAAATTAATAAAACCAAAACTAATCCAACTACGCGCTCCATTTAAATACAAACCTACTCCAGGTATAAAAACTAAAATTAATAACAAAATGGTAAAACCAACTAATAGCCAAACACTCTTTTTCCAAAAATTATAATTTATTTTACTAAAAATATACAAAAGCAAAAGTCCTGGTAAAACTCCATTTAAAATTTGCCCTTTAATAAAAAAATAACCATCGTTAAATTTATCATAACCCAACGGAGTGCTAGCGGAAGTCAAAATTATTAAACCAAAAGATAATAAAGCTAAAATATACAATAAAAAAACTTTATCAATTTTATTTTTGTTAGCCAAGCTCATAATTTATATATTCATCCTAATAGTCAACATTGTCCCTAATAACAACAAAACTTCCAGTAAAACTGTAATAAAACTCACTAAATATGACAAAAACTTATATTTATCATAAAGTAAAAAAGAGATAACATAATTAACCAATATAATTAATAACCCATTTACAGGCAAAAACAACATTCTCCACCAAGGACCAACCAAATCTACCCCAAAAATTACGTTATAATGCAAGTAATAAAGATCCTCAGTTGGCTCTAAATTTGATAAAACAAACCAAGTTTGAGATAAAAATACTAAGATTACCAAAATAAACGGTATATTAACCCACCAATCTCTAAAAAAGACTCTAACTTTATATAACATAAAAAATAGCTAAATTAACACATTTTTGCCTATATATATTAGCAAAAATATACCCCCTTGACAAGTTCGCAAAAATTTACTAAAATATAGGTCGTTGATAATCAAAAATTAATCCTTCAAATATGTCACATAAGAAAGCAGGCGGTTCTACAAGGCTGGGACGCGATTCAGAATCAAAACGTTTAGGTGTTAAAGTACATGATGGCCAAGCCATAAAAACAGGTATGATAATAGTTAAACAACGCGGAACTAGCATACATCCAGGCACTAACGTTGATAAAGGCAAAGACGACACTCTATTTGCCAAAGCTAACGGAAAAGTAAAATTTACCACCAAAAAAAGACTAAGATTTGATGGTAGACTAAAATCTGCCCAATACGCCAACGTCATAACCGCTTAATCAAAAACCCCGCTGTTCAAAACAGCGGGGTTTTTAGTATGTATTAAAAGCACCCTAACCCAACACTTCTTTTTTTAATTCTTCTATTCCATCTTCTAGTTTAATTTTTGGCTCCCAGCCTAAAAGGTTTTTGGCTTTGGAGTTGTCGGCCTCAATAAATCTCATTTCTCCTTTTCTCTCTGGAATATTAATTTTATCACCTCCTATTAAATCAGCAATCTGATTAACACTGGTCTGAATACCAGAGCCAATATTAATACACTCACTTCCCCTCAAATTTGTTTCCATAGCCTTTATGTTGGATTCTACCACATCACTGACATGAACGTAATCACGCGTCTGTTCTCCGTCACCAACTATGGTTAAATTTTGCCCATCCTTTTTTTGACTCAAAAATATTGGTATTACCATTGGATAAGAACCAGTATTTAATTTTCTGGGACCATAAACATTAAAGTAGCGCAAGCAAACAGTTTCTAAACCATACAAAGAAGTAAACAAATGACAATATTCTTCTCCTATTAACTTGTGCAAACCATACGGGCTCATAGGAGAACATAACATTTCTTCTTTTATTGGCAATTCTTGATCTCCATATATGGCAGCTGAAGAAGAAAAAACAACTTTTTTAATACCACTCTCTTTGGCGGCAATCAAAACATTCAGAGTACCAGTAACATTTATTTCATGAGTCAACAGTGGATCTTCTATAGAAAGAGGCAACCTTGGATCAGCCGCTAAATGAAAAACACCATCAACTCCTTTAAACAAAGGTTTAATTTTTTTAAATTTCCTAATATCAATCTTATAAAATTTTGCTTTCTTATTAACAAATTCTTTTTTACCCAACATTAAACTATCTATCACAACAACTTCGTGATCTAATTCTAATAATTTATCCACTATATGAGAACCAATAAACCCAGCTCCACCAGTAACTAAATATTTCATATTTTTAAATTTAAAAATTCCAATTTTTTCTAGCCCATTTTAATCTTTCCGGTACTCCTATATCAATCCAATCATGTTCAGATTCATATATATAAAGTTTTTTCATATTAGGAAATACATCATATTCTATACTAAAAACATCCTTATCTGGAAAATATTTTTTTGAATTAGGGGTAAAGATATAAAAACCACCATTTATAAAAGCAGGCTTTTTAATACCTTCTTTTTCTTTAAATTCTTTTAGCAAATAATCATCACAATAAACTAATGTCCCATAAGGAGAAGCATCTTCCACTTTTACACCCATTATAGAACCTTCGCTATACTTTGGATAAAAACTCATAAATTCTGATAAATTTACCCCAGATAATATATCCCCATTTAAAACCATGACCCCTCTATCAAAATCAGCAAAATGTTCCCAAGCAAATTTTATCGCCCCACCCGTCCCTAGTCTTTTTGGTTCAATAGCATATTTTATTTTTACACCCGTATAATGATTATCGCCCAATTCTTTATACAAAACATCTGCCAAATGACCCGCAGCCAATACAACCTCTTCTACGCCCGCTTGAGACAACTTTTCTATTTGATGATCTATTACTCTTTTACCAGCAACCTCTAACAAAGCTTTTGGTTTTTCTTTAACTAAACCACCAAGTCTGGTAGCCAGCCCTCCACAAAGTATTATAGCCTGTTTCATAAAAATTATTTTTTACCTTTTATAAACGGGCTCCCAACAGCCACAATATCAAAACCAGCATTTTGTAAATCATCGTATCTATGTTGCAATATTCTACGTCCATCCAAAATAAGAGGCTTATTTTTTAATTCAGTAATTATAACATCAGCCAAACCTCTAAATTGAGGCCAATCAGTAGCGATAATTATAACATCAACATCTTGAACAGCTTCAAATTCATGATTAAAATATTTTATTTGTTCTGACTCTGGAAATAAAATTTTAAAATTTTCTATAGCTGCCGGATCATAAAGATTGATATTCTTAATACCATTATCTAAAACAAAATTAACCAAATCAATGCTAGCACTATTAAGTATATCATTTGTACCTCTTTTAAAAGCTAAACCCAAAATTGCAACTTT
>CAZUWJ010000015.1:0-15075 GCA_964624315.1 uncultured Gammaproteobacteria bacterium | reverse complement strand
CAAATTATTTATCATTAGAAAAGGTAGGGGAACTAAAAATAGAATTAATAGAATTAAAAGATAACAAAATACCAGATATAGCTAATAAGATAGATGAAGCTAAGCAGTTGGGTGATTTATCTGAGAACGCTGAATACCATGCTGCTAAAGACGAGATGGCTTGGGCTCAAGGTAGGGTAATAGAATTAGATCATATTTTGAATGATTATATTTTGATAAAAGGGGACTCGGAAAAAGATGTAGTTTCTTTAGGGAGCAACGTGGAGGTTGAAGTTAGTGGGCAGAAAAAAACATTTACTTTAGTTGGTCAGCAAGAGGCCGACCCTTTGGAGGGTAAAATATCCAATGAATCCCCGATAGGTAATGCTTTAATGGGGGCTAAAAAAGGAGAGAAAATCAAGATTAAAACACCTGCTGGTGAGCAGGAGTATTTAATAAAAAAAATAGGATAAAAGGAGAAAATCATGGCTAGAAAAATACTCCCAAGTTGTTTAAAAAATACTTCTCCAGTTATTGGAAAATGGGGTAATAAAAATATGGTAAGTATAGAAAGCCCTAGCCCCCTCATATCCAAGAAGCAAACAGTGCAAATAAAAGTTTGTTTATTGATTCCCTTACTTTTTTTTCTTGTTTGGTTGTCTTGCAAGAATTACCACTACTTTTTAGACCTATGGCGTTAAGTCAGGGTCTTTTTTTGACTAAATCTTAAAAATTGGTTATAATTTAAACATAAATCATCATAAAATTAGCTTAAAATATGAACAAAGATACTAACGAAGAACAGGTTCGTTTAGAACATTTAAAAAATTTCCAAAATAAAAAAATAAAACCTTACCCATCAAAGTCTAAATTTACGCACACTTTAGTTGAATGTAAAGATTTGGACGAAGGGAAAGAAGTGGTAATTTTAGGTAGAATAGTTTCTCAAAGAACAATGGGTAGAATTGCTTTTCTTCATTTAAAAGATAGCACTGGTAAGATGCAGGCTGTTTTTTCGGAAAAAGAAATGGATAAAGAGGGGTATAAATTTTTTACTAAGAATTTAGATCTAGGAGATTTTATACAGGTAGAAGGGATTACTTTTGTAACTAAAGCAGGAGAAAAATCAATTTTAGTTAAAAAATGTGTTCTTTTATCAAAGGCACTATTACCTATGCCTGAAAAATTTCATGGTTTATCAGATACTGAAATTAGATATAGAAAAAGATATTTGGATTTATTAGCAAATGAAGAGTCGATGCATATTGCTAAGATGCGTAGTATTTTGGTAAAAGAAATAAGAAATTATTTTGATGATAAAGGTTTTTTTGAAGTAGAAACTCCAGTTTTGCAAACTTTGTATGGTGGGGCTAATGCTAAACCGTTTAAAACTCATCACAATGCTTTGGATATACCTCTTTTTTTAAGAATAGCACCCGAATTGTATCTAAAGAGGTTAGTAGTTGGTGGTTTTGATAAAGTATATGAAGTTGCTAAATGTTTTCGTAACGAGGGAATAGACAATAATCATAATCCTGAATTTACTCAAATAGAATTTTATTGGGCTTATGCTGATTACAACGATTTGATGGATTTGATGGAAGATTTATTGCCGAAATTATTAAAATCAGTTGGGATGAGTTTAAAATTTACAACCGAAGAAGGCGAAGTTGATTTTACTCCACCTTATCCACGAAAAACCATGAAAAAAATTATAGAGGAGTATGCTAAAATTAATATAGAAGATTATCCTGACCAAGAGACTATTTATAAAAAAGCAATAGAAATGAAAGTCGACGGAATAGACAAAACAGCTGGCAGAGGTAAAATAATAGATGAAATTTATAAAAAATTTGCTCGTCCAAAAATAGTTAATCCTATTTTTATGATTGACCATCCAGTGGAGCTTTCTCCTTTGGCAAAAAAGAAAGAAAGTGAGCCAGAATATGTTGAGAGATTGCAACTTCTTTGTATTGGTGGTAATGAATTATGTAATGGGTTTTCAGAATTAAATGACCCCGTAGATCAAGAAAGTCGTTTTAGAGAACAAGAGAAATTAGGCTTAGAAGGGGATGATGAATCAATGCCTTATGATACAGATTATGTTGATGCGCTAAAGCATGGTATGCCACCAACAGCCGGCTTAGGTATGGGCATAGATAGATTAATTAAACTTTTAAGTAATTCTCAAAATTTAAAAGAAGTAATACTATTTCCGACTTTAAAACCAAAAGAATAATTATGAAAAAAGTGATTGTTTTTGGCACTTTTGATATAATCCATCCTGGGCATATACATATGTTGAAAGAAGCTAAAGAATATGGCGATAATCTGATTGCAATAATAGCTAGAGATGCTACAGTTTGTAAAATAAAAAAACGAATACCTTTAAATTCAGAAAAATTAAGATTGGAGAATATTAAGAAATTAAATATTGCAGATAAAGTGAGACTTGGATGCTTAGGTGATAAATACCAAGCCATTAGAGAAGAACAGCCTGATATTGTAGCTTTGGGTTATGACCAAAAAGCTTTTGTAGATAATTTGGCAGATGTTATACCAAAAAATTGTCGAATAGTTAGACTAGTTCCTTTTAAACCTGAGGTTTATAAAAGTTCTAAATTAAAAAATGAATAAAATGAAAATTTTAATTTCTACTAATAATAGAGGTAAATTTGAGGAATTAACTGCTGAGTTATTTGATTTACCATTTGAATTTGTTAATTTAAAAGATGTAGGTCTTGATAAAATAGACTTAGAAGAACCTTATGATACTGTTTGGGAAAATGCGCGACATAAAGCAAAGTTTTTTGCTAAAAAAAGTAAATTATTAACCGTAGCTGATGATACTGGATTTTTTATTAAAGCTTTAAAAGGAGAACCTGGAGTAAGAGCCAAAAGATATGCTTCCACTGGTTTAGAGCGTGCGCAAAAAGTTTTAGAAAAAATGAAAGACAAAAAAGATAGAAAGGCACATTTTACGACTACCATTTGTGTATATGATCCAAAAACAGATAATTTTGATATTATAAATGGCAAAACAAATGGGTTAATTACCAAAAAAATGATTGGCCAAACTAGAAAAGGAGTGGAGTATGATAGTGTTTTTTATTATGAACCTTTGAAAAAAACTTATGCTCAGATGACTTTATTAGAAAAAAACTTAATTTCTCACAGAGGTAAGGCTGTACTAAAATTAAAATATTTTTTAGATAAACAATATGCGCTTAGAAAAATTGTCGCCTCTGGAGGAATAATTATCAAAGATAAAAAAATGTTAATGACTAAAAGACGAGATAGCAGGGTAAAATTTAATAACCGATGGGAATTTCCAGGTGGCTGTGTAGATTCTAACGAAGATGTAGTCGAGGCGTTAAAAAGAGAAGTTTTAGAAGAAACAGGTTATATTGTAAATCCGATCGAAATTGTTCCAATGGTATTAGCAAAAACAGAAGTAAATGACGGTTATCAAGTATTTTTAATATTTCATATTTGTAAAATAAAATCAGGTAATTTTAAACCTGCTGACAATGAAACAGCGGAAGGCGATTGGTTTACTTATGATGAAGCTCTTAAAAAACCACTTCTACCCATGAACAAAAATTTTATTCAAATGAACAAAAAATTATTAAAAAAATATATAAACTAAATATATGTTAGATATTAAATTTATTAGAGAAAATAGAGAACTGGTAATAGAAAATTGTAAAAATAGAAATGTAAAAATTGATATTGATTTATTGTTGAAATATGATGAGGAACGTCGAGGTGTTTTACAAAAACTTGAAGATTTACGTGCTTTGCGTAATCAAGGTTCAAAAGGAAAGCCAAGTGAAGAAGAGATTTTAAAAATGCGTGAAGTAGGGGGTGGTATAAAAATTGAAGAAGAAAAATTAAGTGTGATAGAAGAAAAATATAAAGATCTCTTGGGGCAAGTTTCTAACCTAACTCATCCTAATTCGCCAGTAGGTAAAGAGGAAGATTTTGTTATTTTAAAAACAAAGGGTAAGCCAGCTGAATTTGATTTTTCTATTAAAGATCATGAAATTTTAATGACAGATTTAGATATAATAGACTTTGAAAGAGGTGCAAAAACGACTGGTTCAAAATTTTATTTTGTAAAAAATAAAGCAGTAAAATTAAATCAGGCTTTAATTAATTATGGTTTAGATATTTTAGAAAAACATGGTTTTAATTTATTAGAAACACCTGACCTGATTAAAAATGAGATATTGGAAGGTAGTGGTTTTAATCCTCGTGGTGAAGAAAAACAAACTTATGAAATAACTGGACAAAATTTAAGCTTAATTGGCACGGCTGAAATAACTACTTTGGGTTACCACGCTAATGAAGTTTTGGATTTAGAAAATGGACCAATAAAATATGCTGCTCTGTCTCATTGTTTTAGAACCGAGGCTGGTTCATATGGAAAAGCATCAAAAGGGTTATACCGCGTCCATCAATTTACAAAATTAGAAATGTTTATATTTTGTAAGCCAGAAAATAGTGAAAAATTGCATAATGAAATATTAAAGATTGAAGAAGAAATTTTGGATGGTTTAGAATTGCCGTACAGAGTAATAGATATAGCAACCGGAGATTTAGGTGGTCCAGCATATCGCAAATTTGATATTGAGAGTTATATGCCGATGTTAGAAAATTATGGGGAAATAACTAGTTGTAGTAATTGTACAGATTATCAAGCCAGGAGATTAAATATAAAATATAAAAATGAAGAGGGTAAAAATGAGTTTGTTCACACTTTAAATGGCACGGCTGTAGTTTTAAGTCGTTTCCCTTTATCTTTGGTTGAAAATTTTCAACAAAAAGATGGGTCAATAAAAATCCCTAAGAAATTACAAAAATATTGTGGTTTTAAAAAAATTACAAAATAAAGGTGAAGGTTAAATTTGCTTAATAAATATGTTAACTTGGATAGAGGTAGACTCAAAAGCAATTGAGTTTAATTTAAGACAATTCAAAAAAATGATTGGCAAGAATAGGTTACTCATGCCAGTTATAAAAGCCAATGCTTATGGGCATGGCTTTTTAGAAGTTGCTAAGATTTTAGACAATAACAAAAATGTTGATAGAATTTGTGTTGCAAATCTTGATGAGGCTGTTAAATTGATTGATAATAATATCAAAAAACAAATAATGATTTTAAGTTTTTTTGAGTTTGAAGAAGAAAAAATAATTAAAGTTATAAAAAATAAAATTATTTTTCCAATTTACAGTCTTGATTATGCTCGTAAATTAAACAAAGTAGGGGAGAGGCTAAATAAAAAAGTTAAAATACATATTAAGGTCGATACTGGTGCTTCTAGAATAGGCATCTTAGAGAAAAATGCTTTTCAATTTATTTCAAAAATTAAACAATTTAAAAATTTAGAAGTAGAGGGTATGTTTTCTCATTTTGCTTCTAGCGAGGATAACCTTCAATACACTAAAAAACAAAAACAAATATTTGATAAAATAATTTTAAAATTAGAAAAAGAGGGGATTAATATACCAATAAAACACATGGCTTGTTCTGCTTCAAGTGTTTTATATCCTGATACTTATTTTAATGCTGTTAGATTAGGTTTGTCCTTATACGGATTACACTCTACCGCAAAAAGCAAAGATAAAATAGAACTTAAACCTGTTTTGTCTTGGTATACAAAGATTATTCAAATAAAGGAAGTCCCAGTTGATACAAAAATAGGATACGGTGGCACTTATACGACTAAAAAAACTACAAAAATTGGTATTTTATCAGTTGGATATTGGGATGGATATGACAGGGGGTTATCTAACAAGTCAAAGGTACTGGTAAATGGCAAAAAATGCCCTGTTTTAGGCCGTATTTGTATGAATTTGTGTATGATTAACTTAAATGGCGTGAAAGACGTTAAAACAGGTAATAGAGTAACATTGTTGGGTGGTGATAAAAAAAATAATATTTCTATTACGGCCGAAGATTTAGCAGGGTGGGCTAACACGATAAATTATGAGATAGTGGACAGAATAAATCCATTATTACCTAGAATTTTAAAATAAAATATGGTTAGGCGTTATTTGCAAACTGAAAAAAATTTTACTAAATATAGACCTCCTAAAAAAAGAAGGTCTATATTAAATTTTTTTAAAAAAGCTAAAAAAACACCTTATAATAAAAATCAAATCTATACAGGAATAAATCCTTTTAAAAAAGATAAAAAGAATTACCGAAATTTAGTTGGTTTGTCTGCGCTCTGTATAATTTTATTAGTTTGGTTAATAATTTTAATTTACTTGCCGTTTTTTAGGATTAATAACATAGAGTATAATGGATTAAAATTAATCAAGCAGGCTGATGTGCAAAAAATTGTAGAAGAAAATATCTTTAGCAAAGGTGTTATACCAAATAATAACTATTTTTTTATTAAAACCAAAAGATTAGATAAAGTTCTAAATGAAAGCTTTAATTTTGACAGTATCGAGATAGTTAAAAAATTTCCAGATACATTGGTAATTAATTTTAAAGAAAAAATTTGCTCTATTATATACGATAATGAAGATAGGTATGTACTACTTGACACTAATGGTAAAGTTTTGAAAGATTTAGCCGTAGTTGAGCCGAGTGAATTTTTATACAAATTAAAATTATTAAAAGAAGTCCGCGAATCAAGTTCTAGTATTAAAATTGTAGAGGAGATCATAACCAGCAGCACCAAACCAAATTTAGACGATTTAAAAGAGGGGGAAGAGCTACTAAAGATTATCCATATCCCAAATTACAAAAAAATGACCCTACAATTTGAAGGTTTTCCTTTGTTATATGACGAAAGAAAAATACCAGTTAATATAAGTGATCAAATTTTAAGTCCCCAAATAGTTAACGCTGTCATTGAGTGGCAAAGCATGGTAATTGAAGAGGGGGTAGGGAAGATAAAGTATTTTGAGACTGAAAATCCAATATCTGGAATTACAGTTATTAATACCAATGCTTGGGATATATATTTTAATCCGCAAAATAATTTAGAACAACAATTTGAAAATTTAAAAACAATAATAGAAGAGAGTAGTCCAAATGAATATATTGATTTAAGATTTAACGAAAGGGTTTATTGGAAATAATAGAGGATAGTACTATTTGACATAAGTAGCAGATGTTTATATAATATACTCATCTTCGTATAACACGGGATAACCGAAATAAAATAACCATAAAATATGTACAAAAGCCCAAAACCCATCAAAGACCACGTTATAGACTTTTTAGAATATTGTGAAGTAGAAAAAGGCTTAAGTCCTGTTTCAACTCATAATTACTATAACTTTTTAAAAGTTTTTACAGACTGGCTTAAACTTAATAACATATCTAGCCTTAAACCACATGAACTTAATAGTAAGCACTTGTGGAATTATAGGCTATATTTAAGTCGTAAAAAGAATTATAAGGGTAAGTATCTTAAAAAAACAACTCAGAGCTATTACTTAAGGGCTTTGCGTAATTTATTTAACTATTTTAGCAAAAAAGATATTGAGGCTTTATCAACTGATAAGATCGGGTTACCTAAGCTAACTGATAAAGATAAAAAAATAAAATTTTTAAAATTTGAACAAGTTGAAAAATTATTAGAAATGCCTGATATTACTAATAAAATTGGTCTACGTGACAGGGTTATTATGGAAGTCCTCTTCTCTACTGGTATGCGTGTCTCAGAATTAACTTCGCTTAACGTTAATCAATTCAAAAGTTTAAAAATTAAAGACAGCTTAGAAATAAATATTTATGGGAAAGGTGGTTCGGCTAGGCCTATTTTCTTTTCTCAAAGAGCTATTGAATGGTTAAATAAATATTTAAAAATAAGAGAAAATGACATGTACTCCCCTCTTTTTATAAACTATAAAAAAGGCAATGACAGTAACGAACACCGCTTGACTCCCAGATCAGTAGAAAGTTTATTAAAAAAATATACTAATATGGCTGGCTTGTCTGTTGATGCCACCCCACATACCCTGCGCCATTCTTATGCTACTGACTTACTAGAACAAGGAGCTGATTTACGTTCAGTTCAAGAACTTTTGGGGCACAAAAATATAGGAACTACCCAAATATATACTCACGTTACAAATAAGGGGTTAAAAAATACACACTTGAAGTATCATAGTGGGGGTAGAAATAAATCTTAAACATACGCCTAGATATAATAAAGCAAAAGAAATTGAAAAAAACTTTTACACACTAGATTTAATAACCAGATCTAACATTGAAGTAAAACTTATACCTGCTTTGCTGGCAGCCTCTGGAAGAAGTGAAGTTGAAGTCATGCCAGGGATAGTATTGGTTTCGTTTATATAAACTTTATTTTTTACAATAAAAAAATCTGTTCTAGACATACCACGGCAACCTAAAATTTGATGAGCTATTATAGCTTGTTTTTTAATTTCTAATAATATTTTTTGTGGAAAAATTGCTGGGCATACATGGGTTGATCCGCCTTTACCATATTTTGATTTAAAATCATAAAATTCTCCAGCATTGGCAATTATTTCAGTTGGGGGCAAAGCAAACGGTTTATTATTTTTTTCTAAAACTCCACAAGTAGCTTCTCTACCTAACATATACTCTTGAACCATTATTTCATTTGAATATTTTAATGATTCTGTTATCGTTTTTGTTATGTTATTTTTTGTTTTGCAAATAAAAATTCCGTAACTTGAGCCCTGATTAGAAGCTTTAACTACACAGGGATACTTTATTTCTTTATTTAAAATTTGTTTTTCATTTTTAAACCACTCCCCTCTTTGAAAACCAACAAAATTAGGAGTTAATAAATTATTATTTTTATAAACTTGAGCTGATTTAACCTTGCTCATAGCTAAGGCACTTGATAACACCCTTGAGCCAGTATATTTCACACCTAAAACATCTAATAAACCTTGAATTTTGCCATCCTCCCCTCCTGGACCATGTAAAGCCAAAAAAACTATATCAAATTTTTTGAAATCATATAAATTAAATAACGTTTTTTTGTTTTTTTGTATTAAATAAAATTTATTATTTTTATCCCAATCTATTGCTGTGGCTTGGTACTTATTTTTGTCTAAATTTTCTAACACGGCTTTGCCTGTAATCAACGAGATGCCCCTTTCAGCTGAGGACCCACCCATAACAACCGCAATTTTTATTTTTTTATTCATGCTACGGAGTTAAGTAATTCAAAGGGTTAACCGGAATGCCATTTACCCGAGTCTCAAAGTGAAGATGAGGTCCGGTAGTAAAAGGACCTGCCCCCACCGTACCTGGTATAGCACCAGAATAACCAATTACATCCCCTTGGTTAACATATTCATCAACATTAATAGCAATCCTACTCAAATGCCCATAAACAGTCGATAACCCACTGTTGTGTATCAATAGTACATAACTATAACAACTGGCTGTAGTACAGTATCTAGCTGTTCCTACATAACCAGAAAGAGCTGCTTTTACAGGTGTTCCTTGGCCAGCTCTAATATCAATCGCATTGTGTTCAAAAATATGTTTATAAGGATATGATTTGTCATGAAAATAAGCTGTAATATAATGGCTTGGTACTGGCCAAATTAAATCCGAAGTATCTCCTTTTATTTCTTTACCACTATCTGCCAACCTTTTTCTAACTTCAGCTTCATAAGAACGTATTTCATTTTCTATTTGTTGATATTGATTTCTCAAGTTAGCTAACAAAGTTTGATACCTCGCTTCAGATGATTTTGTTCGAACTAATAAACTATTTTTATAACCTGACTGTTCTTCTAAGTCTTGTTGTTTGTTAACTAACTCAGCTTTTAAATTGCCATAAGTTTTTTTACGCACTTCTATTTGTCCTTTTTTATCTTCTAAATCTTCTTTGGCCAAACGGATACTTTTAACTGACCTGCCTAAATCAGTATAAATATTTTCTAAATATTTTACTTGATTAAAAAAGTCTGAAAAATTTTCATTAGTTAATAAAATTTCTAAATAATTTTTTTGATCCTGGGCGTGTAAATTTTGGATGATTGTTTTAATAATTGTTTTTTGTCTATTTATGACATCTTCTTTATCTTGGATAGAGAGTTTAAGAGCAGAAATTTCTAGCTCAGCTTTGTTTATTTTTGATCCTACTAACTCGATATCTAATTCTAGCTGAGCAGAGTGATTATCCAAGATATTTAGTTGATTCTTAAGAGAAACAGCTTCGTTTTGTTTTTGTTCGATATTTTTTTTCTGTTGTTCAATGCTATTCTCCAGTTCTTTTATTTTATCTTTTCTGGCTTGTATTTTTTCATTTAAATTATCTATTTCAATAGCGTTACCACCCACTTGAGCATGCGTCAAAATAGGGCTTGTTAAAAGTCCTGCAAATATTAAACAAAGTAAAATTATGAAACGTTTCATAAAAAAATTATACCATATTTTTTAAAAAATAAAAAATAATATAAACTATATTTTATTAACTGCAGTATCTATTCTCTTGAAAGTTTCTTCTAAACCTAGTACATCAGCTATTTCAAAAGGACCCGGAGAATTTTCTTGACCAGACAAAGCAATCCTTGCTGGCCATAATACATCCCCTACTCCGTAATTATTTTCTTTTATCCAAGAAATAGTTTTTTCCTCTATATTTTTGTTTTCCCAGTTTTCAATATTTGACCAAAATTCTTTTAGAGAAATTAAATTTTCTTTAGATTGTTCCAAGGTTCCTTTTTTCCATTTTAATAAATCTTTAGTATAATCCGGTAATTCGAATACAAAACCCAAAACTCCGGCTAGCTCATTCAACGAATTAATTCTTACTTTTTCTAAATTAAATAATTTTTCCAACCAAATTTTATCATTCAGTTTACTTTTGCTAATATTTAATTCTTCTATCCAAGGCAGGCAAGTTTTAACCAAATCTTCACCTTCTAGTTTTTTTAAATATTCTTTGTTATACCAAATTAATTTTTCCAAATTAAATATCGCTCCGGCTTTACCAACTTTTTCTAAACTAAATTCTTCTACCAATTCTTTTAAATTAAATATTTCCCTATCATTACCTGGGTTCCAACCTAAAAAAGCCACAAAATTAATAAGAGCCTCTGGTAAATAACCTTTTTTACGATAATCCTCTACAGCTACATCCCCTTGTCTTTTGGAAAGTTTTGATTTATCAGAATTTAAAAGTAAAGGCAGGTGGGCAAAAAGAGGTATTTCCCAACCAAAGAATTTGTAGAGCTGAACATGTTTGGGCGTAGAGCTAATCCATTCTTCACCACGCACAATATGGGTTATGCCCATCAAATGATCATCTATTACACTAGCCAAATGATAGGTGGGATATCCATCTGATTTTAAAATAACCTGATCATCAACTGCCTCATTTTTAAAAGTCACATTACCTCTGATCAAATCGTCAAAAGCAGTTTCACCTTCTTTGGGCATTTTCATTCTGATAACATGTTTTTCTCCAGCCTTAATTTTGGTGTCTGTTTCTTCTTTTGATAAATCACGACAATGACCATCATAACCTGGGGGTAAATTATTTTTTTGCTTGTTATTCCTAACTTCCTGTAATCTTTCAGATGTGCAAAAACAATAGTAAGCATTACCGTTATCTAATAATTTTTGAATATATTTTTTGTAAATTTCCAAACGTTCAGATTGTATGTACGGTCCATTTTCCCCTTCTTGAAAAACTGCAGGTTGGTCTGGGTCTGACAAAGTATCCAATTTCACCCCTTCGTCAATATCCAAATTAGCCCAGCTTAAAGATTTTAAAATATTTATTGTTCCATCGGCAACAAAACGCTCTCTATCAGTGTCCTCTATTCTAAGTAAAAATTTACCTCCTGTTTTTTTAGCTAATAAATAAGAGTAGAGAGCTGTTCGTAAACCTCCAACATGTAAATATCCTGTAGGACTAGGGGGGAAGCGTGTTATCATATATTTAAAATAT
This sequence comes from uncultured Gammaproteobacteria bacterium, assembly GCA_964624315.1. Taxonomy (GTDB): domain Bacteria; phylum Patescibacteriota; class Patescibacteriia; order Magasanikbacterales; family GWA2-37-8; genus CAZUWJ01. The sequence continues at coordinate 3,163 of CAZUWJ010000015.1, read as the reverse complement.
TTTATTTAATACTATGCCAACTGAAATTGCTAAATTTAGACTTTCCGTTTCACCTGCTCCAGATATAGTATAAGTTTCTTCAATTAAATTTCTTAGATCTTTTGATAAACCGTGTGATTCACTACCAAAAATATAAACTGTTTTTGGTGCTGATTTTAAAATTTCCAAATTTTTACCGTTTAAATCTAGAGAAACAATTTTATAATTTTTCTTTTTTAAATTTAAAACTGTTTGAACAATATTTTTACTCAAAAAAATATTTTCTCTAAAAATTGAACCCATACTAGATCTGGCCACTTTGTCCATAAAAGGATCAACAGAACCTTCAGACAAAATAATATTTTTAATCCCAAACCAATCCGCCGTTCTGATGATCGTTCCAAGATTACCCGGATCATTAACTCTATCTAAACAAATTATTGGACTTTTATTCATTAAATCATCTAGGGAATAATCTGACATTTGCACTATGGCCATTATGCCTGGATAGTTAGTTGTTGTTTTAATAAAGTTTAGATCTTTATTTGTGCAATATTCTATATTTATATTTTTTTTCTCTGCTTTTTGAATAATGTCTTGAAATTCTTCACGTTTATTTCCTTCTATAATAATAAATATAATTTCAGATTCGCTTTTTAAAGCTTCTTCTATGCCTTTTTTACCTTCAACAATAAATTCACCAAATTCTTTACGATATTTTTTTTGTTGGAGCTTGCTGATATGTTTTTTAAGTGATTGAGATATCATATTAATAATTATTTGTCATCTCGACCGAAACGAACGACAGTGAGTGTAGCGGAGAGATCTTTTAGAGTAATTACCCGGGAAGATTCCTCTCTTCGAGTCTGCGGTTTCGTAAAGCCGTAGATCTCCCCTCTATCGCCTCGGTCGGAATGACAGTTTAAAGTAATAAATAAATAAAAATTTTATAGTAGCATTAAATATTCTAGGTAATCTTGATGGTTGTTTAATAAGTCTATATAGCCATTCTAAGCCTGAACGACGCATCCACTTTGGTGCCCGCTTAATATTACCAGCTAAAAAATCTACTGTCCCACCAAATCCACCAACTATTTTAACACTTGGCATTTTATATAAATTTTGATAAATCCATTTTTCTTGACGACCCATCCCTAAACAAACAAATAAAATATCAGCTCTAGAATTTTTAATATTTTCTATTATTTTATTATTTTCATTTATGTTTAACTTCAATTCTTCACCATTATCCTTTAGTAAAAATCCTCCGTAAGTTCCAACTACTTTGAGATCAGGATATTTTAATTTTAGATTATCCCCAGCTTTTTTAGCTAGCTCTTGATTTGCTCCACCTAATATAAAAACTGATAATTCTTTGTCTTGTGCTATTGAACACAAATTGTGTACAAAGTCTGATCCAGGAATTCTGTGTAATTTTTCTTTGGATACAAATTGTATTCCCCTACCATCACATAGATTTATATCTCCGCTATTCAAAACTTTTTTAAAATATTCATCTTTTTGAGCATGAACTAACATCTCAGGATTGGGAGTAAATATTTTACACTGTTTTTTTTGTTCTAAAAAAGAACAGACTTTTTCTTCAGCTTGTTTCAAGTTATAATTGTCTATTCTAACTCCCAGAATATTCATCTATTAAATTAAAAACTAAGACGGAAGAGGTTAATACAGCTACTCTTCCAAAGATACCTTCTTTCTTACTGAAACAGTTTAACATACTGCGGAGGATAATTTTCTTTAATTATCCTCGCCCTTTCTTCTGCCTGACGCAATTTTACCTTACTGCGCCATTCCTTGAACCAAACTATCATGGGCAGAGCTCCTTTCACCCGAAAGTTTTTTGTATCAACCCCGTCTTAATATTTAATTTTAAGGGACAAAATATATAAAATTATGTTATAATATTAGCACAACTTGACTTTTTTTTCAATAATGATACAATATTATCACTCTTACTATCAGAGTGATAATAAACATAAGTAAACTTTTAAATATATGATGCCTCAAAATTTTACTAATAAATCTCAAGAGAGTCTTCAAATAGCCTCTCAAATAGCTTTTGAAAATGGACAAATACAGGTTGAACCACCTCATTTGTTTTATGCTTTTTTAGATGATCAAGATGGCATTGTAGTGTCTTTGTTGGAAAAATTAAATGTTAATGTTATAGATATTAAAGCCGGATTGCAATCAATGATTGATAAAATACCAAAACAAGAAAATATTTCTCAAGGACCGATGGGTCAAATTATGCTTGGACCAGCCATGCTAAAAATATTTCAAGTAGCTCAAAATGAAAGTAAAAAAATGGGCGATCAATATATTAGCGTTGAACATATTTTTTTGGCTTATCTAACTGGTAAAAACCCAATTAGTGATTTGCTTTTGAAATCAAATATAAACTATGAAAACACTTTAAAAACTTTATCTAGCATACGCGGTAGTCAAAAGGTTGATTCCCCTACTCCGGAAAGCAAATATAATACTTTAGAAAAATATGCTAAAAATTTAACAGAGTTAGCCAGACAAGAAAAAATTGATCCAGTTATTGGTCGGGATGATGAAATTCGTCGGGTTATGCAGATTTTATCTCGTCGAACTAAAAATAACCCAGTCTTGATTGGTGAACCTGGAACAGGTAAAACAGCTGTGGTTGAAGGCTTAGCTCAAAGAATAGTTAACGGTGATGTACCAGAAAGTTTAAAAGAAAAAGAAGTTGTAGTTTTAGATATTGGTTCAATGCTCGCTGGTACAAAATTTCGCGGAGAATTTGAAGAGCGACTAAAGGCTCTACTAAAAGAAATAGAAAACTCTCATGGTAAAATAATCCTATTCATTGATGAATTACATACCATTGTTGGAGCCGGTGGATCTGATGGAACGATTGACGCTTCTAATATGCTAAAACCATCTTTAGCTCGTGGTGAACTTCGGGCTATAGGAGCTACAACTATAAAAGAATATCAAAAATATATTGAAAAGGACGCTGCTTTGGAAAGGCGCTTCCAGCCGATTATGGTTTTAGAACCTTCTTCTGAGGATGCTATTGCTATTTTACGTGGTATAAAAGAAAAATATGAAGTTCATCACGGAGTTAGAATAACTGACCCAGCTATTACTTCAGCGGTTAAATTATCCGAAAGATATATTACTGATAGATTCT
>CAZUWJ010000014.1:0-16357 GCA_964624315.1 uncultured Gammaproteobacteria bacterium | reverse complement strand
TTATCCCAGCTGGCACTGATCATAACATTCTTAATGTTGGAGAAGGGGAGTTAAAATTATATTCAGTTTATTCACCTGCAGAGCATAAAGATGGCACAGTCCATAAAACAAAGGCTGGTGAGGTGGAGGAACATTTTGATGGAGTTACTACAGAATAAATAATTTTTTAAAAGAACGCTTGATAAGAGCGTTCTTTTTGTTTATAATTATGTTATACTAAACTTATGTTTACAAACAATATAAATCCGATTTTATTTCAAAATAACTTTTTAACCATCCGTTGGTATGGCTTGTTTTTAGGTATCGCGGTTTTGTTATCTGTCTGGTTGTTGCATAAATTATTTATTGAAAAAAATTATCGGGGAGAACTGGCACTAGATTTATCACTGTATTTAATTATTGGCGGTTTGGTTGGCGCCAGATTAGGACATATTTTATTTTATAATCTTACTTATTTTTTAGCTTATCCTCAAGAAATAATTTTTATTAATCATGGGGGATTGTCTAGTCATGGTTTAACCATTGGACTGCTGGTGTCTTTTTTTCTTTTTTGTAAAGTCAAAAAAATAAAATGGAAAGAAATAATTGATCTAATAGCAATACCTTTGCCAATTTTGATGCTCTTTATCCGTTTAGGTAATTTCTTTAATTCTGAGATAGTGGGTCGTCCGACAGATTTGCCTTGGGGAATAAAATATCCTAATTTTGAATATAACCCGCTTTTTAGACACCCTTCACAGTTGTATGAAGCGTTAATTGGAATTTTAATATTTGTAGTTATTTTTTATGTTTATAAAAAGTATAAAAATTTACCGCAATTATATTTGGCTCACTTTTTTATCTTTTTATATTTTACTAGTCGATTTTTAATTGAGCTTACCAAAGAGTTTCAAGTGTTAACGCCTGATTTTGGTTTAACTATGGGGCAATTTTTGAGCTTGCCTTTTATTATATATAGCATTGCGTTCTTTGTTTATAAAAGAAAAAAATATAAGTAAAAAATATGCAAATAAAATATACCATACAACAAAAAGAATTACTTGATCACGTAGCCGAAAAAGTTAAAAAATTATTTAAAGAAAACCCAGTTCCAGCTCATGGAGTAGATCATATTTCAAGGGTGGTAGCCTGGGCTAAGGAAATAATAAAAGGAGAGAAGGTTATTAGTCCTTTACTTTGTGAATTGTCTGCCTGGACACATGATGTTGGTAGAGTAAGAGAAGATAATCCAGGTGAAAGTACTCGCAAACACCACGAATTATCATATATGATGTTGCAAGAATGGTTTAAAGCTGATAAAAAATTTGATATTTTATCAAAAAAAGAAAAATTAGAGCTGTTATATGCAGTGCGTTATCATTGGAACGATGCTGCTGTCAAATATGATACAGCTTGGATTTTACGTGATGCTGATAAGCTAGATGGGTATGGTAAGGTAGGTTTAAAGAGAGCCTGGGGATTTTTTAAGGGTGATGACGAGGGGTGGAATCAGAACTTTCGAAATTTGTATGATTCTTTTTACCATGTTAGAACAAAAACTGCTAAAAATATTATTAAGAAAAATCATTTAATAGAAGAGGTAGATTTGGTTCATGAAAAATATTTGAAATCAAAGATAAAAAAAGTGGAGTTATGATAAAAAGACCTAAAATTTTAGTAGCTATGTCAGGCGGAGTTGACTCAGCCGTGGTGGCCGCGCTATTAGTTAAAGCAAAATATGATGTTACTGCCATGTTTGCTGTTAATTATGATGATCATGATAAAGATGGTGTGCCTTGCTGGCGTGGAGACTATGAAGATGCTCTGCGAGTTTGTGCTAAATTAGGTATAAAACTTTTGCGTTGGGATTTTGTTAAAGAATATAAAAAAGAAGTTTTAGATTACATGTATTTAGAATACGAAAAAGGAAATACTCCAAATCCAGATGTGATGTGTAATAAATTTATAAAATTTGGTAAATGGATTGAAAAAGCCAAAGAAATGGGTTTTGAAAAAATAGTAACTGGTCACTATGCCAAACTGCGTGGGAATAAACTTTGTCAGGCTAAAGATAAAAATAAAGATCAAACTTATTTTTTACATCAGCTAAGTGGGGAGCAATTAAAATTTGCCATGTTTCCTTTAGGGAATTTAACTAAAAATAAAGTTAAGAAATTAGCTAAAAAATTTGATTTATCAGTAGCGGATAAACAAGAAAGCATGGGGATTTGTTTTGTTGGAGAAGTGGCTATGACTAATTTTTTAAAAGATAAAATTAAAGATAAGATTAAGTCTGGTGATATTGTTATGTCTGATGATGGTGTAGTAGGCCATCACGAAGGTTTAGCTTTTTATACCATAGGTCAGCGCCATATTGGGACAAAAGGAGGTTCAAATAAGGCACTTTTTGTGGTTGAGAAAGATTTTAAGAATAATCGTTTAGTAGTCGGGTATGGTGATGATCTAAAATTATATACTAAAGAAATTGTTTTAAAAAATATCCATTATATTTTAGATAAAGAATTAAAATTACCTCTGAAATGTAAGGTTCGTTTTAGACATCGTCAAGATTTACAAAAAGCTGTTTTGACAAAAGAGGAAAATAAAATTATAATTAAAACTTGCAAGCCTCAAAAAGCAATTACTCCAGGGCAGTTTGCAGTTTTTTATAAAGGCAAAGTTTGCTTAGGTGGGGGAGTTATTAAATAAAATTATGAAAACACAAGAATTAAAACAAAAATATTTAAAATTTTTTGCTAGTAAAGGTCATAAAGTGATATCTTCGGCTTCTTTGATTCCAGAGAATGATCCGACGGTCCTGTTTACAACCGCTGGTATGCATCCGCTTGTGCCGTATCTTTTGGGTGAAAAACATTCTGCAGGTACTCGTTTAACAGATTTTCAAAAGTGTATTCGCACAGGGGACATAGATGAGGTGGGAGATAAGTGGCACCTAACTTTTCTTGAAATGTTAGGCAATTGGAGTCTGAATGACTATTGGAAAGAGGATTCTTTATCTTGGAGCTTTGAATTTTTAACAAAAGTTTTAGAAATTCCAGTTAATAAACTAGCAGTAAGTATTTTTGAAGGTGACGACAACGCTCCTTTTGATAGTGAAAGCTATAAAATTTGGAAAAACCTTGGTTTGCCAGAAAATAAAATTTATAAATATGATAAAAAAGAAAATTGGTGGGGTCCGGCTGGGACTACTGGTCCATGTGGTCCTGATAGTGAAATTTTTTATATAACAGATAAGCCAGTCTGTGGCCCAGATTGTCAGCCTAGTTGTTCTTGCGGTAAGTATGTAGAGATTTGGAACAATGTTTTTATGGAATATTTTAAAGATGAAAAAGGTAATTATAATAAAGCAAAAAATAGAAATGTTGATACTGGCATGGGCGTGGCAAGAACGGTGGCTGTTTTAAATGGTTTCACTGATAATTATGAAATAGATACTGTGAAACCTGTCGTTCAAAAAATAGAGGAAATTTCTGGTAAAAAATATTTAGAAAATAAAGAAATTACAAATTCAATGCGAATCGTGTCAGATCATATTAGAGCCTCGGTTATGATAATGGGGGATAATATGGGTGTGGCTCCAGGTAATGTTGATCAAGGTTATGTAGTGCGTAAATTGATTCGTCGCGCTATTCATCATGGAAAGAAATTGGGCATTGAAAATAATTTTTGTGTAGAACTATCCAAAGTAGTGATAGATATTTTTGCCCCAGCTTATCCAGAAATAAAAAAGAACGAAGAGTTTGTAATTTTAGAAATGAAAAAAGAGGAAGAGAAGTTTAGAAAAGTTTTAAATATTAGCCCAGAAAAATTTAAAAAGAAATTTATAAAATTAATGAATAAATTCGGTAAAGAAGGAATAGAAGCTCACATAAAACAACCGGGACAAGCTGTTCAAATTGTTAATCCATTAATTACAGGAAGAGAAGCTTTTGCACTATATAGTCAAGAAGGAATACCAAAAGAGGAAATAATTAAATTGGCTAAGGAAAATAAATTTATACTAGATATAGAGGATTTAAATAGAATTTTTGCTGTAGAAGAAAAGAAACACCGAGATCTTTCTCGCGCAGGTGCTGAACAAAAATTTAAAGGTGGGCTTGCAGACACTGGCGAAGAATCAAAAAAACTTCATACTGCTACCCATTTATTACAAGCCGCTTTGCGCCAGGTTTTGGGAGTACACGTAAAACAAAAAGGTAGTAATATCACAGCTGATAGGCTTAGATTTGATTTTTCACATTCTGAAAAAATGACTGACGAAGAAAAACAAAAAGTAGAAGATTTGGTAAATGGTTGGATAAAGGAAGATTTAGAGGTTAAATGCGAAGAATTACCTTATGACGAAGCTAAAAATAAGGGTGCTATAGGCTTGTCTGAAGATAAATATGGAGAAGTGGTAAAAGTATATAACGTTGGAGAGATTTCAAAAGAGTTGTGCGGTGGCCCGCATATTGGCCGTACCGGTGAATTGGGAATATTTAAAATTAAGAAAGAGGAGGCATCTTCAGCTGGCATAAGAAGAATAAAAGCAGTTTTAAAATAAATAGGCCAAAGTCTTTCCTGTGCATAACTACTTGTAAAAACTTGAAAAAAAACTAAAATAGTGCTAAAATAAGCTAAACTTAAATAAAGAATATGGTTTTAATTTAAATTTTGCCAAACCCTTGACTTTTTTAACAAAATTAATTATAATATAACCCGTTATAAAACATGGCTAATAAAGATACAATTGAACTAAGGGGAACCATCCAAGAACTTCTGCCAGCTGGCACTTTTAAAACAAAGCTGGAAAGTGGTCAAATAATAATAGCTCATCTTTCAGGTAAAATGAGGATGAATAGAATTCGTTTGAGCATGGGTGATGATGTTAAGATAGAGATGACCCCTTATGACCTGACAAAGGGTCGCATAACCTACAGATATTAAATTTAAAAATGATAAATATCAATCGGTGCGGTGTAGCTTAATTAAATTTAAGCGTTGATATCGCGGCAGTGATTGGTATTTTTTCTTACCTTAAAAATATATGAAAGTAAGAAGTTCAGTTAAAAAAATGTGTAAAGATTGTAAAGTAGTCCGTCGTAAGGGCAGAGTTAGAGTTATTTGTAAAAATCCTAAACATAAACAAAGGCAGGGTTAATTTGTTTGTAAACTATTATAAATATGCGTATTGCAGGTGTAAATATTCCAAAAGACAAGAGGCTAGTAATAGCCTTAACTTATGTTTATGGCATAGGTCCCACAACAGCTCATAAAATTTTGAAAAAGGTTAATTTGGATGAAATTATAAGGACAAAAGATTTGACAGAAGAACAAGAAGATCAATTGCGCGTTGTGATTGAAAAGGAGTACAAATTAGAAGGTGATTTGCGTCGTGAGGTGATGGCCAATATAAAAAGAATGAAAGATATCAAATCTTATGTTGGTATTAGACATATGAAGCATTTGCCTTGTCGCGGACAAAGAACAAAAAGAAATTCTCGTACAGTCCGTGGTAATGTTCGTAAAATGGCAGTTAGTGGTAAAAAACCAACCGCTCAAAAAACATAATTTGTACTTAATCAAGTAAAAAAGATTTAATTTTAAAATTATGACAGTAAAAGCTAAAAAAACAATTAAAAAGAAAAAGAAAGTAATAAAACTAGTAGTTAGGGGAAAAGCTTATATTCAAGCTACTTATAATAATACTATCATAACAGTAACTGATTTGAATGGTAATGCTTTGGCTTGGGCTTCTGCTGGTATGTCTGGTTTTAAAGGGCCTAAAAAAGCTACTCCTTATGCTGCTACTATGGTAGTAAAAAATTTAATGGAAAAATTAGAAGTTTATGGCTTAAAAGAAGTGAGTGTCTATGTAAAAGGTATCGGCGGAGGACGAGAGAGTGCTATCCGTTCATTATATTCTAATGGTTTAAATGTAATTTCTGTATCAGATGTTACTCCAATTCCACATAACGGTTGTCGTCCACCAAAAAGAAGAAGGGTTTAATTTTATAGATATTAGGTAATAAATTTATGTCAAGTACCAAATGTTCACAATGTAGAAGAGCTGGTCAAAAATTATTTTTAAGAGGTGAAAAATGCCAAGGTCCTAAATGTCCTTTATTAAAAAGAAAATATGTACCAGGGCAACATGGTCCCACCCAAAGAGGTGGTAGCAAAACTGCATATGGTAAACAATTAAGAGAAAAGCAAAGTGCTAAACAGCTTTATGGTTTGAGAGAAAAGCAATTTGTTCGTTATGTTGAAGAAGCTACTCGCAAAACTGGTAATACTGGTGATTTGCTTTTGAGCGCTTTAGAATCAAGGTTGGATAATACTGTTTATAGGACAGGTCTTACTCCTTCCAGAGCTGGCGCTAGACAAGTTGTTAATCATGGTCATATTACTGTAAATGGTAAAAAAGTTGATATTCCTTCATATAAAGTTAAAATTGGAGAAGAAATTTCTTTAACAGAATCTTCTAAGAAAAAACCTTTATTTGCTGAAATTATTGAAAGATTGTCAAAAGTAGAAGCTCCAGCATGGTTAAATGTTGAGCCAAAAAATATAAAAGCTAAAATTTTAAATACTCCTAGCTTGGAGAACCCTCCATTTAGCGTAAAAGCTATAATTGAGTTTTACTCACGCTAATTTTAAAATATATGGGAAATCTTCTTTTACCATCTACAATAGAATACAAAGATTCTACCGAACCAAACAAAGGCACTTTGACTATCAGCCCTTGTTACCATGGATATGGAAATACTTTGGGAAACAGTTTGCGCAGAGTTTTGTTGTCATCTTTACCAGGTGCTGCTGTTGAAGGTTTTAAAGTAAAAGGTGTACAGCACGAATTTGATACTTTAAAAGGTGTTAAAGAAGATGTAGTCCAGATAATGTTAAATTTAAAACAATTATCTTTGAAAGTTCACTCAGAAGAACCTATTGTATTAACTTTAACAAAAAAAGGAGCCGGTCCAGTTGTGGCTGGTGATATTAAAAAGGATTCAAATGTAGAAATAGCTGATAAAGATTTAGTTATTGCTAATATAACTGATAGTAAAACTACTTTAGAAATGGAAATTATAGCAAGTAAGGGCAGGGGTTTTAAACCAGCTGAAGAAAAAGATCGCAGAGATTTGGATTTAGGAACTATGTTAATAGATTCTATTTATACTCCCATTAGAGATGTGGGTTATAAAGTTGAATTTATCCGTGTGGGTGATATTACCAATTATGAAAAATTAATTATTGAGATAGAAACTAACGGCACTATTAATCCAAGAGAAGCTGTTAGACAGTCAACTCAAATTTTAACCGATCATTTTTCGTTAGTAATGAATGAGGTTGGTCAGGAAATTGAAGAAATCAAAGAAGTTAAAAAAGAAACTAAAAAATTAGATAAAGAGGAGAAATAATATTTGTTAATATGCGTCATCAAAAGAAAAAAATTACATTAGATAGAGACAAGGCTGCGAGAAGGTCGTTAATGGCTAACTTAGCAGAGAGTTTGATTATCTATGAAAAAATAAAAACTACCAAAGCCAAAGCCAAAGCTTTGCGTCCTATGGTTGAAAAATTAATAACTAGGGCTAAAACTGGTGATTTACACGCCAGAAGAGAGCTGATGAAGGTTTTATATACTGATAATGTTATTAAAAAAATGGTAGAGGTGATTGGCCCGAGATATAAAGACAGAGAAGGTGGTTATACTAGAATTATAAAAATTGCTGGCAATAGAGTGGGAGATGGTAGCGAAGAAGCAATTATTGAGTTAGTAAAATAATTTTAAAAACTATGGAAATTAAGAGAAAAAAAGTTGAAATCGATGCCATTGGTCAAGCTCCCGGCCGTTTAGCTACAAGAATAGCTATTATTTTGATGGGCAAAGATAAGGCAACTTATCAACCTCACATCGATAGTGGTGATTTTGTAGTAATTTTAAACGCCAAAGATGTTAAGTTTACTGGTAAAAAATTAGATCAAAAAGTGTATTATCGCCACAGTATGTATCCGGGTGGCTTAAAAGAAATCTCGGCCAAAAAAATGATGGCTGAAAAGCCGGAAGAAGTTATTAAGTTGGCTGTAAAAAATATGTTACCAAAGAATAAATTAAGAAATGAAAGAATGAAAAGATTAAGTTTTAAAAAATAAATAAAATATGGAAACTAAAATTAAACAAACTGTTGGAAGACGCAAAACCGCTTCAGCTAGGGTGCGTTTACAATTTGGTACTGGTAAAATAATAATAAATGATAAAAAGCTAGAAAAATATTTTCCATTTTTTGAATTACAGGAAATAGTTTTGGCTCCATTAAAAGCCATCGCCAAAGAAGCTAAAACAGATGTTAGTGCAAGAGTAACTGGAGGTGGTCCGGCCGGACAAGCCGTTGCAGTTCAGCATGGTATTGCTAGAGCTTTGGTGGCCGAAGATGAAGAGCTACGAAAGACTTTAAAAACTTTGGGTTTATTAACTCGCGATCCTAGATCAAAAGAAAGAAAAAAACCAGGTTTAAAAAAAGCCAGACGTGCACCACAATGGAGTAAACGTTAAAAAAAACAATAAAATACCTCGCTTTGAGCGAGGTATTTTTAGATTGTTTTTTATTGCTTAAAATGATATAATTTAGTAAATATTGATAATATAAATACTGCCAATCTGTCTTACTCTATAACAAAAAATACTTCCTTTTTAACCAGCGCTTCAATTTGGCAAAAATTAGTGGCTTTTGTTTATTTTACTTTGATTGCTCGGATTTTAGGAGCGCAGAATACTGGGGATTATTTTTTTGCGATGAGTTTCGCACTTATTTTTACTGTGGTAGCTGATTTTGGCTTAACCACAGTTTTGACTCGTGAAATTTCAAAATTTCCAGACAAGGCCCAAAAATATTTTAATTCTATTTTTACTATAAAAATATTTTTTGGTTTGTTTGCTTGTATGGCTATGGTTTTATTTGCTAAGTTACTTAATTATTCTCAAATCAGGACGGAGCTTATATATTTATCAGGTTTGACTGTGTTTTTTGACAATATTTCTTCATCAGCTTATGCTTTTCTTCGTGCTAAAAGAAATTTGGCTTATGAATCAATTACAATAGCCAGTGTTCAGACTTTTACATTATTATTTGGCAGTTTATCGCTGTATCTTGATTGGCCGATACATTTTTTAATAGTTGCTTACGCTTTCCCAAGTTTTTTAAATTCTATTTTAGTGCATTTATTTATCAGGACTAAATATTTGGTAAAATATAAATTAGTATTTGATAAAAATATTTTAAAATTATTTTTGGGTATTTCTTTGCCATTTGCTTTGGCTACGATTATAAACAGATTTTATTATTATACTGATACTTTGATAATGTCAAAAATTTTAACAGAGCACGAATTGGGGTGGTGGAGCGTTCCTTACAAAATAATTTTTGCTTTTCAATTTATCCCTTCGGCTTTAACTATTAGTATTTTTCCAGTAATGAGTGAACTTTTTGCTAACAATCAAGAAAAAGTGGCTGTTTTATTTGAAAAATCATTTCGTTATCTATTGTTTTTAAGCTTACCAATGTCTTTTGGAATTTTTGCTATTTCTGAATCGGTAATTTTAAAATTATACGGCCTTGAATATCTTCCCTCCATAACTGCTCTAAAAATTTTATCGTTTAGTTTAATGTTTGTTTTTGCTAGTTATTTAACTGGCACACTTTTAAACTCAATTAATAAACAAAAAATTCAAACCGGGCTAGTTCTTTGTGCTTGGATTTTGAGTATTATTTTTAATCTTATTTTAATACCTATATTTGGTATTTACGGAGCAGCCATTACTTTAGTCGCAACAAATGTTATTTTGTTTGGTTCAGGTTTTTACTTTGTTAATAAGTTCGTTGGTTTGAATCTAAAACATATTTTTAAAATATTTAATCAATTTTTTTGGCCATCACTCCTCATGTTTTTTGTTGTGCTCATAGTTTTAAAAATTAATTTAATTTTAGCTATTTTTTCTGGTATATTTGTTTATTTTGCTACTCTATATTTTAAAGGAGTTTTAAGTAAAGAGATGTTAATAAATAATTTTTTAAAAATAAAATAATATGAAAAAAACTTTAATAATAACTTTGGAATATCCACCTCAAATAGGCGGTATAGCATCCTATGTTTATAACCAGGCCATAACTTTAGGAGAAGTAGCTGTGGTTTATGCTCCGATTTATAAAAATAAAGATTATAAAGATGAGGAAGGTTTTAAAGTTTATCGTAAAAAACCTTATTTTTGGTTGTGGCCAAGATGGTTTAGGATGTTTTTTCAAATTAGAAAGATTGTTAAACAAGAAAAAATAGAACAAATTTATGTCCATCATATTTTACCAGTAGGATATATTGCTTGGTTGATAAAAAAAATTAAAAAAATTCCTTATACTGTTTTTTTTCACGGCACTGACGTTGAGTGGTCTAATCATAATTTTATAAAAAAAATTCAAACACGTTGGGTTTGTGGTCAAGCCGAATCGTTAGTGTTTAATAGCGAATTTTTGAAAAATAAATTTTTGAAAATTCAAGAAAAATTAAGTGATAAAAAAATGGTTATTTTGTACCCTTCTCCAGGTGAAATATTTTTGGCTAAACAAGATAAAAAGGAAATAGAAAGTTTGCGTCGTCATTTAGCCTTGGATGGCAAAAAAGTAATCTTAACCGTTGCTCGTTTTGCAGATGGAAAAGGATATCCACACTTACTTCGTTTACTGCCTCAAATATTGGAAAAAATACCAAATTTAGTTTGGTTGATTATTGGAGATGGGCCTAAAAAAGAAGAGATAGTAAAAGGAGTGCAAGCTAAAAGTTTACAAAATGTTGTTAGATTTTTAAATTTGATACCTTATCAAGATTTGCCAAAGTATTATTCTTTAGCTGATTTGTTTGTATTACTCACTCATCCGGATGAACAAACTGAAGAGGGGTGGGGAACAGTTTTTGCCGAGGCAGCTGCCCTAGGTATACCGGCCGTAGCTGGTCGGGCTGGAGGGGTGGAAGAGGTGGTAGATAATTTAAGAACAGGTTTAGTGGTTGATGCCTATCAAGACATGAGCGTAATATCAGCCATAGTAGATTTGTTAAAAGAAGATAAATACAGGGGTCAAATGGGAGAAATGGCTCAAAATAAAATTTTAACTGAATTAAATTGGCAAACACAAATTAAAAAATTATATGAGTAATAAAGTGAGTATTATTATACCTGTTTTTAATCATGCCAGAGCTTTGATTAAAAGTTTTGATACAATTTTAAAGCAAAATTTTAAAAATTTTGAGGTAATTATTGTTAATGATGGTAGTGATGATAATTTTGATAAAGCCATTCAGAAAATAAAAAATAAAACTAAACAAAATAATCTAGATGTAAAAATATTCTCTCAAGAAAATCAAGGAGCTCCTTCTGCCCGGAACCATGGTTTTTCCGAATCAACCGGAGATTATATTATTTTTTGGGATGCTGATATTATTGCTAAAAAAAACATGCTATCTGAAATGGTAAAAATCCTAGATACAAATACTAGAATAGATTTTGTATATTCTCAGTTTAGGTTTGGTTTTAAAAAGTTTAGTTCTTTCGATTTCAATTTTGATAAATTAAAAGAATTAAATTATGTACATACTAGTAGTTTAATTAGAAGAAATAGTATATTTCCTTGGGATGAAAAATTAAAAAAATTTCAAGATTGGGATTATTTTTTGACTTTGGCGGAGAAAAATAAGCAAGGATTTTTAATCAAAAAAGTTTTGTATAAAATAAAAACTGCCGGTCGGCAGGGGATAAGCTTTTGGATACCTTCATTTATGTACAAAATTTCTTTTTTAAAATTAAAACAGGTTGATAAATATAACAAAGCTAAAGCCGTGATTTTTGAAAAACATAGTCTAGGATAGTATTTATATTATTTCTTCTTTACTAATTTCTCTATATTTACCTGACGGCAATTTTTTTAATTTTAGCCTGTTTATCCTCGTTCTTTTTAAAGATAACACTCCAATACCAAATTTGGCAAACATCTTTCTGATTTGTCTTTTTTTACCTTCTTTTAAAATCAAATTGTATTTTTGATCATTTATTTTTTTTGTTTTTACACCCTGTATTTTTTCTTCCCCTATTAACATGCCTGTTTTAAATTTTTCTTCTCCGATTTCTGATAAAGTTTTATTTACAAAAACTTCATATTCTTTTTCATGCTCATATTTTGGGTGGGTTAAAATATTTGTTAGTTCGCCATCGTTGGTCAAAATTATTAAGCCTTCCGAATCTTTGTCTAGTCTGCCGACCGGGTAAAGTCGTCCGTATTTTTTTGGTATGAGCTCTATTATACTTCTGCCCTGTCTTGAAGTAGTGCTTGATATATATCCTGCCGGTTTATTCAACGCCAGATATATTTTTTGATTGGAAGTATTTTTTTGTCCAGCAACTTCTATTTTGTCTATCTCTGGATTAATTTTTAAACCCAAAACATTAACAATATTATCGTTTACCTTCACCTTGCCTTGCATTATTAATTCTTCAGCTTTACGCCTAGAGCAAACTCCAATGTCAGCTAAGTGTTTTTGTAGTCTTAATGTCATATTTATTTTTAAGATTAGTCAATATAAAAGTTAAAATAATAATTCCCCAGACGTGAAATAAAGCCGGAGAAGTTATATTGATGACTATCAGGGCGACTAAACTAGGTAATAAAGAATAATTTTTAATATATATTATAATATATATTATAATATATATTAAGTAAACCCAAAATATCAAACCAACCAAGCCTAGTTCAGCCATTATTTCTAGATAACCCCAATCAAACTGAGGGGTAGTTATTTCTTTTTCAAAAACTGGACTATAGACTGTTACGGTACTACCTAAGCCTTCACCTAAAATTGGATTATTTTTTATAATTTCTAGTGCTTTGGGGAGTATTAACATGCGAGTTAGGGAACTGTCTTCACTCTGGGGGCTGATTAAGCTTTTGGTTCTTAGACCTAAAATTTCAAGACCTAAAGTTCCGGTACTTAAAAAATGTAAAAATGTAAAAGATGATATTAAAATAAGAAAAGTATAGACACTTGTTTTAAGCCAAGCCCTCCAATTATTTTTAGAAAATAAAAATAGTATTCCAATCGCCAAAGCTAACCAATAAATTCTGGTTAAATTAATTGAGAGTACGACCAGAAGCAGGGTAATAGGTATTAAGTATTCTTTTTTACGATTAATAATTTGATATAAAAAAACTAAAACTAAAGGTACGAGTGATAAATGTTCGTCCAAAGTCATTCTAAAAAAGCCAGTACCCACATCAGTTATTTTTCCCATTGCCACATCACGATACCAGTGATAAAAATTACCCTGTAATTCAAAGATATTTGTGGAAAACCCGATGAAAGAAAACAAGATAAAAATAAAATTACCCATCACCCAGGCAAAAACTAAATTTTTTAGCACGAGCCTAAATTCGTCAGATAGTAATAATTTTTTAAGAGGGAAGTAGTATAAAAAATATAGATAAGGAATAAAATCAGCATAAATCAATTTTATATTATGTTTATTGAAATATCCTATCGTTACCCCCAGGATGGCAATGGCTATTAAAAATAGATTTGGATTTTTAAATAGATTTATTTTTTTAAAATTAAAATTTTGATAAGTAAAAATTGATATAGAAGTTATAAGCAGTAAGTTTCTTAGAGAAATGCTAAATATTTGAAAAAAACCTCCACTACCACCTAAGATAATTTCAGCTAGTATTATATACCAACCCCAGATATTTTTTTTATATAGCAAATAAGCAACGCTAAATAAAATCAAAGCAGAAATTAGGGTATTTACGAGACTGGCTGGGTGCAAGGGGGTGTCAGGCGGAAAAAAGTAAGAGCTAGCTCTTACTACAAAATAAAGACAGGTAAAAAGAAAAGTCTTATTTTTTAGAAGCTTAGTCATTTATTTTAAAATACTGTTTTTAAAATCTGGATAACCATTCAAAAATTCTGGAGCGGTCATTGGTTTTTTGCCTTCGATTTGGAGTTTAGTTACTTCTATTGATTCATTTTTAGTTCCGATAAAAATCTTTTTATCTTCAACTTTTATTTGCCCTGGAGATAATATAATATCTGATAGGACGATATTCAAAAATTTGATTCTTTTGTTTTGCCATATGGTCCAAATACCAGGCCAAACATAATATGCTCGGTATTGATTGTAAATTTGTTTTGCAAAATTATTCCAGTTTATTTGACTATCTTCTTTTGTAATTTGATAACAGAGTGTTTTCTGATTTTCGTCTTGAGTTTGGGGCTTAATCTCTCCGTTTATCCAAGCAGGAATAGTGTTTAAAAGCAATATTTTGCCCTTTTTAGCCATTTTAATACTTAGAGTAGAATAGTTATCGTCTTTATCTATTCTAACCTCTATTTGGGCTAAAATAGGACCGTGATCTAATTCATCATCCATTAACATTATAGTGATACCTGTTTTGTCTTCTCCATTTAAAATCGCACTCTGAATGGGTGAGGCTCCGCGATATTTTGGTAAAAGAGAAGTATGAACGTTCAGTGTTTTGTATTCTGGATAGTTTAGAATATGAGGAGGAATTATTTTTCCGTATTGGCAAACAATATTTAAATCTAGGTTTGATATTTCTAAAATAAAATCTTTTAAACTTTCAGGTTGCTTTATTTTTAAATTATATTTTTGAGCGAGAATTTTTATTGGCGGGGGAGTGATGATCTTTTTTCGACCAACGGGTTTATCAGCTTGAGTTATAACAACTTCAATATTAATATTAGGATCATCTATTAATCCTTGTAAAATTTCTACGGCAAAATCATGTGTGCCAAAAAAAGCAATATTTATCATATTATAATTTTTTGCTTACTTCTTCTAAATTTTTTGCTTTTTCAATAAATAATATTCCATCCAAATGGTCACATTCATGCTGTATTATACGAGCAAAAAAGCTATCAGCTTCAAAAGATATTTTCTCTCCACGTCTATCCAAAGCTTCGATTTTTATACGACGATATCTTTTTACTTTTCCAAAAATACCAGGGACTGACAAACACCCTTCTGAATCCCAAGCTTGAAAACGACTTAGTTTTTCCCAGATTGGGTTAATTAAAATTAGATCCTTGTGGTTTAAGGAATATTCTTTGGAAATAACACATATTTTTAAAGATTGCCCTAGTTGAGGAGCAGCCAATCCAACACCATCTTCAACATACATTGTTTCCGTCATATCATCAATAAATTTTTGGAATTCTAGTTCTTTTATTTTTTGTACACTAATTGGATCAGTTTTTTTATTGAGGACTGGTTCGGGATGGGTAAAAATTTTTAATATCATACGCTTAATAAGTTAATTGGATTAGGATCTGATTTCCAATCATCAGATAAAGTTTGATTGATTAGTTTAGTGGTTTTTTTATAATTTTCAAAACCAATTTTAATGATTATTATTTGCCAATATTTTCCTTGTTTAAAAGCAGGGAAAGCGGGCAATGGATTAAAAATCTTAACATTTTTTTCACCTTTTGTCAACGCCAAAAGTTCGTTGTATTTTTTGTCTGTCTGCAAAAAACTTTGTTTTTGATCTTTGTCACCATAAAATATTTTTAAGATAAATTTAAACGGGGGATACTCTAGGCTTTTGCGCATCTCAAGTTCTAATTCATAAAATTTTTCTGGTTTAATAATGCTTTGAAAAGTAAAATTTTGGACTTGGCTAGTTTGGATTATTACGCTACCATTTTTAGTTAAATATTGAGCTTTTCTAATTTTTTGCCATAATTCTTGAGCAACTTTATATTCTGGAACATATAAAGAGGTGTCAGCATCTAAAAAAACTACCAAACCGAGTTTGTCCCAGTTGATTTCTCCCCAGGCATACTGGGTGCCAATTATTATTTGGTTATCTTCACTTTTGATTATTTTTGTTTTTGTATCTGAATCTATCTGAATTATTTTTTTATTTGGTAAAGATTTTTTTAATTCTTCGGCAATGAATTCTGTTCCCAAACCTTTTAAATTTAAATTGGACCCTCCGCAGTTACGACAATTAGACCTCATTTTATCTTCATAATTACAATGGTGGCATTTTATTTTTTGACTTACATGATAATAAGTCAAAAAGTTTTTGCAATGTGGGCAAGATAATACTTGTCCGCAATCTTTGCAAATTATATAGTTGGCGGTACCTTTTTTGTTTAGAAAAATAAAAATTGGTTGAGTCGTTTTTGCAATTTGTTCTCTGACTAAATCTGAAAAAATAGAATAGTTACCAGCTTTTTTTTCTTTATTTAAATCAAGTACTTTTGTTTTGGTAGTAAAAGGTGTTAATTTTCCTTGTTTTTCATAAACTTTTTT
>CAZUWJ010000013.1:0-17923 GCA_964624315.1 uncultured Gammaproteobacteria bacterium | reverse complement strand
CCTTTTTCACCTTCCCACAAAAAATCATTTTCTGTTAATTTATCAAAATCATCGTAAACATAATCATCTGTATAATTTATAATTCTTTTATGAAAATGATTATAAAAATCAGTATTAATATTTACATCATCACAAGTTAATACTTTATTATACTCACACGCTTCATTTTCACTACGACAAATTAATTCTCTTCTATTTTTACAAGTTTCAAAAGGTATAAAATTATCATCCAAAAAACTAAGATCTTTTATTTTAAAGTAAAATAATGTTGTTAATTTATTATTAAGTTCAACATTACTATCAGGTATAAATTCAGCCACGACTAAAGAATTATGTGTTTTTCCAAGATACACCCAATGTTCAGAATATTTATTTTTTAACAATTCTGACAATGAAAAATTTTGATCAGCTAATTCAAATATATATAATCTAAAATATGGATATAAATAGTTATCCTGTGTTATTGTCTCATTTCTTTCTATCTCATATTTAAAAATTTTATTACCGCTTAATTCAGATATATTATAAATAGTTGCCCCATAGATAGTTGTGGTTGTGTCTTCTGTCTTTGTGACGTTAAGTTGTGTATTTGCGGTATAAACTTTTACGGTATCTTTAATTTTTTCTTTTAAGCTTACACCATTGCCGGTAGATTCTTTTTCATACCCCTCTAAAACATCTAGTATATTACTCGCAACATCGTTGTCTTTACTAATTTTAGTTTCTTTAAAAAGAGAACTATAAAAAAATAAAGGTCTGTGAGGACAGTCATAAGCACTAAAATAACTATCTGGAGTTTTAGACCTACCGGTTTGGTAAAATTTAATATTTTCTGTTTTTAAAATTACTGACCTATTACACGTTATTCTTCTTTCCCCAACAAGTCCAACTTCCCTACATTCTTGTTTTTCTAAAATATCTAAATACGAAGGCCAATTAAAAATACAACTTTTATTTTGCTTAATTTCTTTTTGTTGGGCTACGGTTTTCCCAGCTATTTCTCCCCAACTAATTATATCTTCTAAATTTTTAAAAAGCCTAGGATAACTTCCTTGGGGATATATAAAAGTATTATAAGCCATTTCCCCTATTAATTGTTTACTCATTTTTAAACTGCTAATTATTTCTTTAAATTCTTTCTTATCTTCTTCTGTAATTTTTTTTGCTTTTAATACAACAGGAAAAGGAATAATAGTATAATAATATTCATAATCATCAACGCTACTACTACCAAAAACATAAATAAAATCACCATATTTTTCATAATCTTTAACTTCGACACCATTAAAATCGCCAGCGTCTCTTATTACCACACTATTTAACTGAGCATATTCTTGACCTTCATAATAATCTCCGTAAAGAAATATCTCTTTATTATCTTTTTTATTCTTTAAAAATTGATTTTCGCCTTCCCCTTCATAAAATTCCCAGCTATTTTTATTATAAACTACAGATAATATAGGAACTGCCGAAAAAGATCCTACGCTAGTATATTTTTCCCTACTATAACCAGAGCCTGCATATAATCTTTCCATCTCCTTAAGATCATTTTCTTTTTCGCACTCATCTTTATCTTCTTCAAAACACGATTGTTTAAGATAAACCGTCATTTTATTTTGTTGATTTGGCAATTCTTCTATTGTAGAAAAATAGAATACTTTTGCCGTTCTGGGTGCTGGCATAGCACTTGTTATATTTGGTATAAAAAAGACAATAATTAAACTGATAACAAAAAATAGAGTTTTAAAATTTTTCATATTTTTTTTATAATTTATAATGTATTTTACCTTTTTTCCTAATTTTGAGCAAATAATCAAGCTCTAATATTTATTTTCTTAATTATTTATCTACGTAAATAAAAAATTGTATTTATATATGGCAATATCACGCGACAAAAAAATACTGATTCTTGTCTGCCGAAAAGGCATAGTTAATCAGTATTTTTTTATTTATTTTATATAACTCACACACCTAAACAGCTTTAAAATCATTTTTATTAAACTAAGCTAATTTTTTTAGCAAAAATTTTAATAAAAAATAATCCAAAAATATTTTTATAGGATATCTTTAATAACCCCACTTTTTTCTTCAAACTCAACCCCTTTTTCAAGCAGGGCTGCTTCCATTTTTTCACCAAGTTTAACACTAATAATTTTAACAACTTTTTTATCAGACATAACTTTAGCTACAGCTGGACCAGCTCCACCCCCACCAGTAGCAAATACATTTTTCCAAACTTCAATTAATTTATCATCTTCAAAAATTAGATAATAAGGAGCTCTACCAGCTTGAGGACTTATTTCTGAATTAACGTCCTTACCTAAAGAGGCGATTGCAATTTTCATATTTTTTTAATTATATAAATTAAATATTTTATTATTGAGTAAATTTAGCTACAAAATAACCATTAATCAAAGAAAATACAACCATAAAAAAAGTTGTAATCAATAAAAATGGTAAACCAAAATAATATACAATCATAGGCATTAAAGGTATTTTAACAGCCCTGTTATATAAAAATATTACTATTAAAGAATCTTTTAAACCTTTATCTTTTAATTCACTAAGTAATGGGTACCACATATAAATTGGTCCGCTTGATAAAATTCCTAAAAATACCGCCATAAAATATTTTACAAAACCTGTTTTACCAGCTAATAATTTTTCGGCTTTTTTACCGCTAAACCAAAGATTGGATAAAAAAGTTAGTATAAAAATTATAATTAATATTGGAGTTACCTCTATTACTATATTTTTAGCACCTAATAAACTTTCACTAAACAAACTTCTTTTAAAAATTAGAGTTATTAAATATATTAGTAAAACTGAAATTAAAAGCACCCAATTCATTCCAATTTTAACTATCATTTTTTTAATCATAAAAATTGTAAAATTAAAACAGTTAAAATTGAAATAATTATAGCAGAAATAAAACTAAAAATATTTCTTACTACAGCAAACTTTTTACCCAATAATAAAGCTTCAGCTGGAAATTGTACCATACCAACAGTCACCCAGCTAACCACAAAAGAAGTTACAGCCACGAGCCCTACATTTTGTTTTAATAGTTCAACACCAATAACATAACTATTCACAGGATTTCCAGCGGCTATACTACCAACTAAAGCACCTATAAAAGAATCAACTATACTATTGCCTGTAAAAATTTTATTATAAAAATCAGAAGGTATAGCACTTATTATAAAGGCTATTAACAAAATTATGGCCAATAAAATAGGCAAAGTATTTTTTAAATTATTATATGTATTTTTTAAGGCTAAATTATAATTATTCATAAATTACGGCACAAATTAAAACACGTTATTTCTTATAGCAGGAATTAAAATGAGAACACCTACTACAAATATTATTCTTATTTTCTATTCTAAAAAATTTAGTTATATAATAAATAATATAAAATAAACATATTAATATTATAATACCTAAAATTATATATTCAATAATATTCATAAAATTATCCTAATCCTAATAATTTACCTCCTTGATAAACAACAAAAGCAACAATCCAAGCAATACCTGTTGTATAAACTACCATAAACAAAGGCCATTTCCAAGAGCCTGTTTCTTTTTTTACTACTGCCAATACTGCCATGCATGGCACATACAATAAAACAAAAACCATAAAAGCATAGGCAGACAAAGGTGTAAAATCGTTCTGTAAAGCATTATTTAAAGATTCGGTTCCAACCAGACTATCAATATTATCAACACCATAAAGAGTTCCAAATGTTCCAACCACCACTTCTTTTGCCACAAAACCAAAAATCAAAGCTACTGAAGATTGCCAATTCCCAAAACCAAGTGGTTCAAAAACTGGAGTAACTGTTTTTCCAAGTGAGCCCGCCCAACTTTGTTCAGATCCATATTCAACTCCAGCTGGTAAGCTAGCCAAAGCCCAGATAATAACAGAAAATGCTAAAATAACAGTTCCTGCTTTTTTAATAAATAACCAAATTTTTTCCCAAGCATGAATAAACAAGCCTTTAAAAGTAGGCCAACGGTATGGAGGTAATTCAATAACAAATGGAGAAGATAAATCTTTAAATAAAAACTTTTTAAATATTAAACCAGCCAAAATAGCAACTATTATACCTAATAAATAAAGTGAAAAAATAACCAAGCCTTGATAAGCAGTAAAAAAGGCTCCAACAAACAAAACATAAACAGGTAAACGAGCACTACAAGATATAAAAGGATTTATTAAAATACTTAACAATCTATCTTTTTTTGTTTCCAAAGTTCTAGTGGCCATTATTGCCGGTACATTACAACCAAAACCCAAAATTAAAGGTATAAAAGCTTTGCCGTGCAAACCTATTTTATGCATTAATTTATCCATAACATATGCTACTCGAGCCATGTACCCACTGTCTTCTAACAAGGCTATTAATAAAAATAATATACCAATAATAGGTATAAAAATTAAAATTCCTCCTACTCCACCAATAATACCATCGTTTATTAAAGAAATAAATAAGCTAGAAAAACCCAAATTGGTTAACAAACTAGATACATTGTTACCTAAAAATCCAAACAACAATTCTATCCAACCCATTATTGGTTCAGATAATTTAAAAGTTGCTTGGAACATCAAAAAAATAATAAATAAAAATAATGGAATCCCCAAAAATTTATTAATAGCAATATCATCAAATTTTTCTGAAAATTTTATTTTTTGTTTAATTTTTTTTCTATTAACAACCTTTCTGGCCAGCCCTTCAATAAAACCATAGCGTGTGTTAGCTAATATAGTAATAATATCTTTACCAAAAACATTTTGAAGGTGGCTAATACTTTTTTGAACTAAAGATTTAAGTTCAAAATAATAAGGTTTTTTAGTTAAATTTTGTTCAGCTCTATAATCCCCTTCTAATAATTTTAAACTTAACCAATTTAACTCTCGTTTACCAATTTTTTCCTTGCTTTTAATAAAGTTTTTAATTTTATTTAATTCATCATTGACTTCGGTACCGTAAGTTAATTTAATTTTTGTTTTTTCTGTATTTCTCTTTTTTAAAACATTTTCAAGTAAATTATTAATACCAGTTTGTTTTCTAGCACTAATAACCACCACAGGTATATCTAAAAGCCTAGACAACTCTTTAATATTTATTGACACTCCACTTATCTCAGCTAAATCAGCCATATTTAAAGCAATAACTAAAGGAGTGCCCAATTCTATCAACTGAATTGTCATAAATAAATTTCTAACAAAATTTTGAGCATCAATAATCTGTACTACCACATCCGGCTTTTCTTGCAAAATAAAATTAGAGGTTATTGTTTCTTCCTCCGAATAAGCAGTTAAACTATAACTCCCCGGCAAATCAACCAACTGTATTTTTTTTCCTTCAAAACTAAATTCGCCTTCTTTTTTTTCTATTGTCTTACCTGGCCAATTACCAACATGTTGTTTAGCTCCAGTTAAAGCATTGAACAATGTTGATTTCCCAACATTTGGATTGCCAATGAGACCAATTTTGATATCAATTTTTTTCACCATATATTTTTTCGGCCTCTCCTCGACCTAGTGCTATTTTAGAATCTAAAATTTTGATTAATAAGGGACCAAAATTATCATTTTTAATAATTTCTATTTCCATATCTTCAAATAAGCCTAGCTCTGCAAGTCGACGTTTAAAATTCTGACCACAGTCTAAATGTTTTATTTTCAATTTATTAGTTTTTTTAAATTCAGTTAAAGCTTGCATAAAAAAATTATTTAATTAATCTAGAAATATTTTTACCATCAGGACAAATTTTAGGATTATTTAAAAAATTAGCTAATTTTTTTATTGCATTATCAGAAAAAGCATGCTCTAATTTATGAGCTTCTTCATGCATTTTATTTTTTTTAATTTTTAAAATATCTACTAAAAAAACTTCCACCACCCTACGTTTATAAGTTAACTTTTTAACAATATTTAATCCTTTAGTTGTGAATACTATGTTAGAATAAGGTTCCATTTTAATTAATTTTTGTTCAACTAACTTTTTAAGCATTTTTGAGACAGCCGGCTTGGAAATATTCAAAAATTCAGCTACTTTTATAGATGTAATATTCTCTTTATTTTTTTCGTATAAATTATATACTGCCCGTAAATAATCCTCTTGATTTTGTGTTTGCATAACAAAAAGTTAACTTTAGTTAACTTGACTATAACACTCTTTTTAAACAATGTCAAATAGTATTAAAAAATAAACAATAGCCACACCACTCCATCTCTGATATAATATCCCTCTATGTACAAACTATATATAATAAAATGCAATGATGGCTCGCTATACACTGGAATCGCCAAAGATTTAGAGAAAAGACTAGAAATGCACCGACAGGGGCTAGGCTCGAAATATGTCCGCGCCAGACTTCCCTTCTCCCTTGTTTATACAGAAAAACACAGAGACAGAAACACAGCCACCAAAAGAGAAATGGCTATAAAAAAACTAACCAGACAACAAAAACTGAAATTAAGAAATACTGATTAATCATGCCTCTTCGGCAGACAAGAATCAGTATTTTTTATAGCACTCAAAATGCAGGACAAACATCAGTATCCACAACTTCTCCTTCTATCTTTTCTGGATTTAGACAATCCGCTTCATAATCCCAATGATATCTTGTTTCCCCATCCCTTGTTTTTTTGCAACAGATTGATCCGTCTGTAGGTATCGGTGTTTTTGGAGTAGCATTTGGATCTATTTTATTCAAATCTACATCCATTCCAGTCTTAACAACATTATCTCCATCACTTACTATAGTGTCCCCAGGTACCTCATTATTTGTGCCTGGAGCCATTCCTCCTTCATTATTAATCTTATCAAGAAGCTCTTCAGTCCCAACCTTATCTGTTACAAATATGTTATTTACTTGATCAACTCCATAATCAATCACACTATCTCCTTCGCAGACAACTCCATCCCCACAATCTCCCTCCCCATCAATTTCATTTTTTTCTACCCAATTATCTTCCTCGAAAGTATCTCCTGGAGCTCTTGCATTAGGGTTATATAAATCAGGATTAATTTGGTTTAAATCTGGGATTGGTAGAGGGTCATTCATTTCAGTTCCATCTCCGACAGTATGAGTTTTGACTTCCGGTGTTAAACCATCGTCACTATTATTGTTGTCTGTTTTTATTTCTGGTGTTAAACCATCGTCTCCTTTTGCAATTTCAGTCTTAACTACTCTTTCTGCAATTTGATTATCAATTTCTCCTATTTTTCCTTCAATTTCCATAACTTTTGTTTGTCCAACATCTCCATCAACAGTTATTTCAACTTTGTTTTTCCCACTTTTATCATCTTTTACTATTTCTCTTATTAATATCTGCCCTTCTTTTCCTTCTACTTCAATAACTAATTCTGCGGTAAGTTGTGTTTTTTCTTCTTCTAAAATATATGTTTCAAAATTATTAGGTAAATTTTTCACTTCATTAATTTTATTAATTATTTTACCAATATTGGTTTTTACATCTTTAGCAATATCTTTTGAAACTTTTTTTTGAACATGCTGAAGTTTATTTTTGGCTCTTTGAATATTTTTTTCTGCTTTTTTATTTTCCCCATTTTCTATATTTATAATAGCAGAATTTAATTCTTTCTCTCTAATATCTAATGCTAACATTACTTTTTTATCTCCAAAAGAGAAAAACATTTTAACATTATCAAAAAATCTACTAAAACCTGAATAATGTTGGGTCTGACCTAAATCAGGTTGGGTTTGTTCTTGGGCTAAAACTAAAGGAGGAACTAAGAGAGCTCCTAATAAAAACACAGCTATAATAATTCTTTTCATATTATTTGTTAAAATTAATTTAAACACAAATTTATCATAACATCTTAGGTGTTCTCTTACAAATACTAAAATTTTATAAAATTAAAAACAAAAAATCCGCTAAAATAAGCGGAAATTTTGTCGCTCCCGTACAGGGACGACTTTAGAACCGTTTTGGCTAATTAAAGATTTTTATAAATATCATGTTTACCTACAGATATAAATAAAATGTCACCATTTGGCTGTCGTTTAAAAATTAACCTGTAATTTTTACTAAGACTGATTGACCAAAGATTATCTAATTCCCCATGCAATTGGTGCAATCTTAAAGAAGGGTGGAGAGGGTTCAATCTAAATATTCTTTCTTTTTTAATTGCTATTTCAATAATATCTTTCGGTAGCTTTTTTAGCCTTTTTTGAAACCTAGACGAATATTGAATACTTCTAACTATCATAGTAATTCCGCAAGTGAGTTTGCTTTGATAGTTTTTCCTTGTTTATATTCCATTTCAGCAATTTTTACATCTTCTAAAAGTTCCTTTTTGGAAATAGCATCATTATCAGCTTCAAATAAATATTTTATGTAGCTAGAAACAGAAGTAAAACCTTTTTGTTTAGCGTTTTTTTTAATTTCTTTTGTTGTTTGTGGTGGTAGTGATAAACTTAATACTTGACGCATATATTTTGATTAATATTATATGTATATTGTAATACAACTGTAATATTATGTCAATACTATTTATTCACAATCAAAATTTTGGCTTGAATTAGCCAAAATTTTGATGTTGTTCGCGGATAGGGATTCGAACCCCAATACCCAGTACCAAAAACTGGAGTCCTACCATTAGACGATCCGCGAATATAAATTTTATTTTTTCCACTTAGTTCATACCCGCAGTCGGTAGAAATCCACGAATATATTCTATCTTTTAAATCTGCAATTGCTTTCTCATGGCCATTATACTGGACAATACAGTCAAAATCAAAACTGAAATAAACTGCGCTCCAAACAACAACAGTATATTAGATTTGTAATAATTTGTCAAGGCAAAGCCATCTGGTAAAACCACTGCCAAATAAGGATCCAAATAACTCAAGGCTAAAAACACTAATCCAAAAGTAATCAAAACACTAATAAGCGTAAATAAGAAAGATTCTATTAAAAATGGCCCACGAATAAACCAGCCAGAAGCTCCAACTAACCTCTTTATGCCTATTTCAGTTTTTTGAGTATTAATAGCCACTCTAATAGTGTTAAAAATAATCATAAAAGCTATTATCGCAAACAAAAACGCTAAACCAAAACCTACCCTTTCTATCCTGTTGGTAATATTTTGCAACTTCTCTACCGCCCCTTCGTTACCTTCAAAACTCTTTGTTTCTATCAAATTTTCATATTCAGGCACATCAAGAGCGATCATAATATTTTTATAATCTTCTGGCTCTCTGGTATGAATAACCATGGTTGACCCAAAAGGATTCTCTCCTAATTCATCTAAAGCACCTAGCACCTCGTTATTACCAAAATGTCTATCTTTAAAACTTTGTAAGACTTCTTCTTTGTTTATAGTTTGCAAATCAACCACTTCTGGAAAAGAAGTTAAATAATTTTTAATTTCTTCTACTGAAGACGCTTCAGCATCAGGGATAAAATATAAACTAATATTTATTTGATCTTTTACGCTCTGTACCGCCTGTCCTGTCAAAATATCTATTCCCCAAAGAGTATTAACAGATAATAACATCAAAATCAATATGAAAACAGTCATTAAAGACAAACCCAAATTACGCCCCATATCTTGAAACGCATATTTTAATACTCTTAAAAATGAAGTCATATTAATTTTAATTTAAAATTTTATAAAACATACTTACCATGTTCTTGGTCCATTATAATTTCTCCATTTTCCAGTGTTATCACCCTCTTTTTTAATTGATTAACTATTTCACGATTATGAGTGAATAACAAAACAGTGGTGCCAATCTCATTAATACGCTTTAGTATTTCCATTATCTCAACAGTATTAATAGAATCCAAATTTCCAGTTGGTTCATCAGCTACCATTATTTTTGGCTTATGAACTAGTGCCCGAGCAATAGCAACGCGCTGTTGTTCCCCACCTGATAACTGCCAAGGATAATGAGTCTTTTTTGTATGAAGACCAACTATGTCCAAAATTTTATCCACTACTTGTTTTATTCTAGCACTTTTTTCTCCGGCTACTTCTAAAGCAAAAGCAGTATTTTCATAAACAGTTTTTTTAGGCAATAATTTAAAATCTTGAAATATAGTTCCTATTTGTCTCCTTAAAAAAGGAATATCATAAGAATTAATTTTACTTATATCCCACTCTCCTATTTCTACCTTGCCTTTGGTGGGCCTTTCTTCAGCTATCAAAAGTCTGGCCATAGTAGTTTTACCACTTCCACTCTGTCCAATAATAGAAACAAATTCACCTGACTTAATATGTAAATTCAAATCACGCAAAGCAACGAGCGGAGTAGGATAAATTTTACTAACTCCATGTAATTTAATCATAGTTTAATACTACCTATTATAATTTTTATAACAATGAATTTATTATACCATAAAATTAAAAAACAAAAAAATATAATCCACAAGTTAAATTATACTTTTGAGCCCCCCAACAGAATCGAACTGTTGTATGTAGTTTACGATACTACTGTTCTACCACTAAACTAGAGGGGCTTGCATTGAGCGAGTGAAGGGAATCGCCCAGTAGTAGAGCAAAGCTCACTGCTGGGCACCCCAAAGCGAGTTTCACTCTGCTTTGTGGACGAACCAACAACACAATTACCTTGAGCGAGTGAAGGGAATCGAACCCTCGCTTCAACCTTGGGAAGGTCGTGTACTACCACTATACTACACTCGCATTTCAAAAGCCTCGATAATATCGAGGCTTTTTTATTTTAAACTATTTTATTCTTGTACCTCGTCTACTTGTTCAACTTTTTCAAACGGATTGTGAGCTTTTATGTATAATTTAACATTCATACTATCTAACAAATCCTGCATATACATATCCAAACTTGGGAAAGCAAACAAAATATGTCTAGCACTTACTTCTTCTACTCCGTCATCATTAGTTCTCTTATCATCAACTCTGATAATATGATAACCAAATGAAGTCTCAACTAATTCTGGGGATAATTCACCTGACTCCAAAGCAAAGGCAGCTTCTTCAAACTGAGGAACCATAGCACCTCTAGCAAACCAACCCAAATCACCACCATTACTAGCTGTACCATCACTACCATACTCGGCAGCCATAGCTTCAAAACTAGCTCCATTTTTTATATCATCTAAAATTTTCTGAGCCTTCTCGCGCAAAGCTAATACTGTTTCACCGTCACTTGCCAACTTATCAGCAATGCCATTTTGTAATAAATATGATTTCATTACTTTATCTTCATAAGTTTTATAATTCCAACCATATCTACTCTGTAATTCTGTTTCCATAGCATCTTCAGTTTCAAACTGAGACATTACTTGTTCTTTTAAACCATCCAATTTCTCTTGATTTACTTCCACACCCATATTCTTGGCTGCTTTTTCTACCAAAATATTATTAGCTAATCTCCACAAAACTTGATCAGACAATTGTTCGTCAGTTAAAGCACCGCCGGCACCATTGTTTTGTTTATCATAATCTCTCATAATATTAATGGCCTTCCAATCATCTAAATACTCATCGTACATAACCACGTTGCCATTAACTTTCATTGCCGGCAATCTTAATACCTTGGCAGTTGTATAAGCAAAATTTCCTTTTGAAACTTTACCGTAAACACCATACACCCCTACTCCTCCTAGTATTAAAACTGCGAACAATATAAACCCTGCTAACCCAAAGATGAACATTTTGAAATTGTTTCCTGTCTCCCCCTCTACTTTTTTTTGTACTTCTTGTTCCATATTTATATTATTTAGTTAATAAAAAAATTATACCATTTTTTTAAATTTAAAAGCTTATTTGATTTTATCATCTCTCTTTTTTTTTGTCCACCATCCTTTATGCCTTTACCCTTAATTATTACCATTTTCTCTCCAGGTTTAATCATATTTAGCTCTGTTCTAGCTTTTTCCTCAACAAATCCATCAGTCTGAGCGTATGCTAACAAATCTAGAATTTTAAGCTTTTCAAAATTTAGATCTTCAATTCCAGCTATAAGTCGCTCCTTTTCTCTTTTTACTTGATAGTCACTATAATAAATTCTAACATAAGAAAAACCAACCAGAAGAACCAATAATAAAATTATCAAAACAAAAATATTAGAAGAGAAAAAACCACTCTTTTTTTTCTTAAATACTGACATAATCTAGAATATACTAATTAAACCCATACTAATCAAAAATTAATATAGATTTTAAACACAACTATTATACCACAGTCTCTTCAGCTTCTCCAATCTCCTCTCTATACTCTAATTCTTTTTTAATTTTCTTTCTAGCTTTTATCAATTCAGAACGAGTATAGCTTTCTAAATTTCTCAAAAAAGATTTATATAAATATTCCAAATTAGAAACCCGCCTCTGGTGTCTATATTCCTTTTTTAAATTTAAAATATAATTTTGGATTTCAGTGGCATTTTTAATTTTAGGAACGTCCAGCGCATATTGATTACTACGACTTTCTAAAACTAAAGTGGATAAACCAAAAAGCACCGAAGAAACCCCTTCCTTTTTTACAATTACGTCTTTAATATCAACATAATTTAAAGAAGACATCACTTCTTTAAACCAACCGTACCTGTCTATATCAATAATTCTTTCGTTTGTAATTAACAACTTATTACTTTTTGAAAAGAAATAAACTTTAAATAAAAGATAAAACCCCACCACGATCAAAACTCCCAAAGCTATTTGACCTAACAAACCATAGCTCAAAAGATAAGCCATTAGATAAGCCCCAAAAAACAAAAAAATCACCGCCAAAAAAGTACTCCAAAAATAGGCTAAAAAATTCGGGTAAACCACTTTTAAAATTTCTTCATTTTCTTCCAAGTGTATTTTAGACATAGATTTATTTTAAATCTTTTAATATTTCTCTTGCTTTTACTCTGTCATCCCAATCTTCTTTTATTCCATTAGCTTTTATAATATATGGTTCTGTGCCTTTGGCAGTCAAAACCACTATATCACCCTCTCTCGCCATGGAAAAAGCCTTTTTAACAGCTTCGGACCGGTCGTTTATAACAAACAAATCCTGACCTTCTACTTTACCTGCTTTTACCACTCCTTTTTTAATCATATTAGCTATATCATCAGAGCTCTCGTCAAAAGGGTTAACTTCGGTAATTATAACTATATCAGATTTTTCTCCACTTATTTCACCCATTTTTTCTCTTTTGGAAATATCGCGTCCTCCGCCATCAGAACCTATTATACTAATTATTTTTCCAGACGTACTTACGCTCGTACTTACGTCAGCGCTCAGCATTCTACGCAATGATTTAAATAATTCGCTCAAGCTCAAAGGCTCATGAGCATAATCTACTATCACTTTAAAATTTTGGCCCTCGTCTATAAATTCCATTCTTCCTTCTACTAATTTCACATTTTCAATCCCCTGTTTTATTTTTTCGTCAGACATGCCTTGTGACCTGCCAACCACAACACCAGCCAAGGCATTATAAATATTAAAATCTCCAACAATATTTGGGATAATTTTGGTATCATCTATTTGAAAACTATTTCCCCCATCTCTACCTCCTATATTCTCACCCAAAAGTATCGTATATTCTTTTTCTGAATATCTTTCCAAATTACCTAAGCCAAAAATACATTTCTCGTCAGCTTTAAAATCTAAATAATAACCCACATTCTCATCGTCTCCGTTCGCAATAGTAACCTTTTTAATTTTTTTATTATTTATTATTTTATAACTCTTTAATTCTTTAAATAATTTACCTTTATCTCTTTTTAAATTTTCAAAACCACCGTGCGCCTCTATATGCTCGGAAGATAAATTGGTAAATACAGCAATATCATAATTTAAAAATTTATGACGGTATTGCAATATTCCTTGGCTAGAAGTTTCTACCACCGCATACTCACAACCGGCTTTGATCATCTTTTTTAAATATTTTTGAATCTCACCCCGACCTAGCATGGTCATTTTTTTATCATTTAATTTTCTCTCACTACCCACTTGGAATTCAACCGTTGATAAAACACCTACTTTATAGCCACCAGCCTCTAAAACACTGGCAACAAAACGACAAGTAGTGGATTTGCCTTTGGTACCAGTAACACCAACAACAATAAGATTACGACTAGGACGGCCGTAATAAATATAACTAACTAGTGCGATTATGTAATGATATAATTTTTTAAATATTTTCATATACTTTTTTTACTAACCAATTTACCAAAGTACCACTGTCATCCCCGCGAAAGCGGGGATCCAGAGGATAAACGATACTGACTCCTAGATTCCCGCTTTCGCGGGAATGACAACCAGTAAACGGTTTAACGATTACCCTCTCAACGATGTGTCATACCTTACCTGCTCTAATTTTCTCACCGCTTGTTTAGCCTGGTCAAATTTATTTCTCAAATATGAAGTTAAATTAAATTCCATCAATTCACCTATCACTTCAGAACCAGCATCAACACATTTTTCTACCATTTTAAAATCTTTTTTGGTAGCTGATATTACTGCATAACGCAACATTTCTCCTGGCACGTCACAAAGGCCTGCAATATAAATAGCTGGCGGAACATCAACCTCTACAATCTTCCCCATTTTCTTGTTGTGCAAAAATAAATAAAAAAGTTTAGCCTCAACATATTCTTCCAAAGCAGCTTTGTATGATCCTTCATTAAATACTTTGGGTTCTTTGGTATATTTCTTAGCTATTTCTTTAAAACTTTTCTCTACTTCTTTTAATTTCATACCCGCTTCGTCAAAATTACCACGGTGAAGAGTGAATATAACTCTCTTGGCATAATGCAAAGCAGTGTTTGATCTCTTGATTATATCTAAACGTTTTTTATCATAATCTGTTAAATTTGTACGAATAGATTTCATGTTTTTTTTACATAACATAGGTGTAAGATTTTTAATTTATTAATTTTAGATTTCTATACTTTCCCCTATTTCTAATTTTTTATATTCTACACCAACTTCTTTAAAATCTTTATCTAATCTATCCCAATCAATAAAATGAACTGGATTTTCTCCGTGAATTGGAAAAATATATTTAGCACCAGTGTCTTTGGCAAATAAAGCCGCCACCCATGAATCCATGGTAACATGACCACAAACTGGTAAAAATACTACGTCACATTTATAGTCATTATCAAATGCTATTGTATCACTGGTAAAATATGCACGCTTATCTCCATCATCAATTATAAAACCGACATTTTCTTCTGGAAATTTATTATTACCTTTAAAAACAGGTATCCAGCCATGAGCAGCTTTTGTTACTTCTGCTTTTAAACCGTCACCCAGATCTATCACATCTCCTTCTTTTATAATCTCGCCTTTCATTAATTCTGGAAAAAATTCATAAACTTCTTTTGTTGTATATAGTTTAGTTCCATCACGCTTAATAATTTTATTTATTGCTTCTACGTTACAATGATCGCTATGTTTATGAGTAACTAAAATCACATCGATCTTTATCCAATCATTTTCTAACAATTTTTCATCGTATTGAATGGTGCCTGGGTCAACTAAGACTCTCTTTCCTTGTTTAGTTTCTACTAAGCCACAGGATTGTACATATTTTGTTATTTTCATATTTTTTTACTTTTAAACCTTACCTTTTAAATATCTCTGCCTTAAATCCTCTGGAAACTTCTCTATCGCATAGCGAAGCATTGTTCTGGGCATTTCTTTATAGTACACTTTTAAAAACTTTTCTTCAACCACCATATTTCTTTTGCCTACTTCCCGCAACATCCAACCAACAGCCTTGTGTATCAGATCGTGATCGTCGTGTAATAAAATTTTGGCTATTTTTAAAGTATCTTCAAAATCGTTATTCCTTAAAAAAGTAAAGGTAGCAAGAATTGAGATTCTTTTTTCCCAAAGATTATTTGATTTTGAAAGTTTGTATAAGATTATTCTCCGTCCATTCGTCGGATCAGAATGACATAATAAATACCCACCTACAATATTAGGGGCTGACAAATCTACCAAATCCCAATTGTTGACCTGCTTCGTGTGTTTAAAATAAAAATTATAAATTTTCTTTTTTTGAGCTTCATTTGCCTTTTTAAACTGATAAGTCAAAATCAAAACCGCCGTCAGTCTATGTTCGTGAATTTTGCTGTATAATAATTTTTCTAAATCTTCAAAATTTATATCAAGAAAATTCTGGGCCACCATTCTAATCTCTGGAACTTTTACTCCAATAAAAATATCTCCTTCTCCATACTGACCCGGACCCGTTTTAAAAAACCACTGCGATACTTTCGCCTTTTCTTTATTGCTATATTTTTTTAATTCTTTTATAACTTTATTATACATATTTTCTTCTAATAAAAATCCATTTTATAGTTTCTATCAAAACCAGATTAAACATACCAAAACCAATCATAATACCCCACTGCCAATAATTCAAAGGAACTGTACGAAGTAAGACCTGTAAAGGATGCCAGTAAATTGCGAGCAACAACATCGCCCAACCAAAACCTACTGCCAACACCAAATATTTATTAGAAAAAGGATTAGTTGTAAATACCCCGTGTCGCAAAGAACGAATGGCAAAAACATAGAACAATGAATCAACTGCAAAACCTACAAAAACAATCGTACGAGTTAATTTTATATCTCCCGTGGTTTTCCAAAACCAAACAAAAATTGCAAAGAGCAAAATATTTGCCAAGATACTTTTGGCGATTATCATAACCTTCATTTCCCTATCTATTATAGATTCATCTTTATGACGCGGTTTATCTTTCATGTTTTCTTTATCACCCTTATCAAAAGCGAGCGCTATATTTGGAAAAGCATCTTCTATTAAGTTAACCCACAGTATTTGAGCAGGCAAAGCAGCCAAAGGCATACCAGCCACAATACTACCAACTATCAATATTGCTTCAGCAAAACTACCTGATAACAAATACAAAACTACTTTTTTGATATTTTGATAAATACCCCTACCCTCTTCTACCGCATTTACTATGGTCCCATAATTATTATCTAACAAAACCATGTCTGAAATTTCTTTGGCTACATCCGTTCCCGAACCAAGGGCTACCCCGATATCGGCCCCCTTCAGAGCTGGGGCGTCATTAACACCATCTCCTGTCATTGCTACTACTTCCCCATTTTCTTGCAAAGCCCTAACTATTCTAATTTTATGCTTTGGATCAACCCTGGCAAAAACATACAAATCTTTAATTATCTGACGCAACTTATCGTCAGATATATTTTCCAAATCTTTACCATCAAAAATTTGATTTGATTTGCACGGTATCCCTATTGTCAAAGCTATGCTCTGGGCAGTTTTCAGATGATCACCAGTTATCATGATTGTTTTTATCCCAGCTTGTTTGGCTATTTTAATAGTTTCTTCAACCCCTTCACGCAGTGGATCTGACAAGGCCACTAAACCAACCAACACCAAATCATTCACATCTTTTATTCCTTTACTCTTACCTTCTATTCTCTTGTAACAAACTGCCAGCACTCGGAGACCCTGAGCAGTTAGCTCATCTTCTTTTTCATTAAACCATGCTAATTTTTTGGCTGTCATTTTTTCAGCTTTGCCATTTTTTTCATAAAAGGCACACTTTTCAAACAAAACATCTGGAGCACCTTTTATACTCAAAATAGATTCGTGATCAACGTTATTTAAAGTAGCCATGAATTTATTACGACTATCAAAAGGAATTTCAGCAACCCTGGGAATAGCTTTGTCTAAACTTTTTTTATCAAAACCGGTCCTAACGCCGGCACTGAGAAAAGCAACATCGGTAGTGTCCCCCACAAATTTCCAATCGCTTTCTTTCTTACTAGAATCTTCCCAAAAACCATCATTACATAAAACCCCGGTTTTCAAAACAGTAATAGCATCTTCATGCCTTTCGCTTTTTTTAATATTTAAAATTTTTATTTCTTCAAAATCCAAATCATCAACATCAGTAAT
>CAZUWJ010000012.1:0-19959 GCA_964624315.1 uncultured Gammaproteobacteria bacterium | reverse complement strand
CATTACAGTTCGCAGAAAAATCAATGCGACTGTCCACGATGTGGTCATCTTGTACGTGTCTTGACTTATATTATAGAATGTTGTATATTATTTTATCGTTCTTTCCTAGAAAATTTTTAATATACTTGAGTAGATTTTGCCTATAAGGAGATATTCATGTCAAAGACAAAGTTTATTAGTGCTTGGGGACCTACCGTTAAGGTGGTAGGGGATAATTATGAATGTGCTATGAATGATTGGCTGAAATTGTTAAAGCCTGATAGTTATTCAGAATTTAACCCAACTATCTATAAAGAAAATGGAGGGTTTACACTCTTTGCTCTCATCCATTTTGAAATAAAAGATGAGGACAAAGAACCCTGTCCGGATTCCGAAATATCTTCCAAAGCGAAATTGTTTATGGATACTCGTCCAGTGGCGGATATCCTTTATGAGGATTTAGCCAACGGCAGTAATGGCTTTGGCACAAGGGTGCTTAATTACATCCTGGGGAGAGGAAATATGAAGGCAAGTATGGTGCCAAAAAGCTTGATCCACTTGGTTCAGATGGACAGGGGAAAACTTCTCAAATACAAGCATGTAGGGAGGCAAACGGTGGACTGTCTTGAACAGGTTCTGGAGGAAAAAGGTCTGCGCCTTGGTATGACTCCTCAGGAGGTAGGCCTAATTGTTAACGGTTAGGAGAGGAAATATATTTAGTAGCATCCTGCAGTCTTATGTCTGCAGGGTTTTTAAATAAACAAAAAACTATCCTTACGGATAGTTTTTTGTTTATTTAAAAGGTCCTTTTATCTTAAGGCATCTTTTAAGGCTTTACCAGCTTTAAATTTAGGTACGTTAACAGCCGGGATGTTGATTTTTTGTGTAGGGTTTTGTGGGTTAACACCAACGCGGGCAGCTCTCATTTTTGCTGAGAAAGCACCAAAACCAGTCAATACAATATCATCACCTTTTTTTAAAGTTTCAGTCACAAGTTCGATAAAGGCATTCATCATGTCTTCACCTTCTTTTTTTGAAACATTTAATTTTTCTGCTAAAGTAGCAGCAACTTCTGATTTATTCATAGTTTTCACCCCCTCTCTAATTTGAGATAGGTAGTTATATAAAATTATTTACATAACTAATTTGTTTTAATTAACGGATTTATTATAGCACGGTTTTATTTTTTTGGCTATAAATAGGCAAAAATGTTATCCACAACTAAAAACAGCCTCGCTTTTGGCGAGACTGCTTTAATTTCTTGGTTTTATCTAGCGTATTCCACTGCTCTAATTTCTCTGATGATATTTACTTTTATTTCACCTGGATATTGTAGTTCTTGTTCAATACGTCTAGCAATATCTTTAGCAAGTTGATAAGAAGCGTAATCATCTATTTCATTTGGAGTAACAAATACTCTGACTTCACGACCAGCTTGGATAGCATAAACTTTTTCTATACCTGGAAAATCTTTAGCCACGTTTTCTAGTTCTTCAAGTCTGGCGATGTATTCTTCGTAGCTGTCTTTTCTAGCACCGACTCTTGAACCAGAGATGGCGTCAGCTGATTTTACGATTGTAGTATAAATATTGTCAGTCTTATCTTCATGGTGATTTTTAGCAGCGTCGATAAGATCTTCGTCCATGTTGAATTTTTTTAAAATAGCATAACCTATTTCTGGGTGAGTTCCCTGAGTTTCTTGGTCTACTGCTTTTCCAATATCATGGAAGAATCCACATTTCTTTGCTTTGTTAGAATCTAATCCTAACTCAGCAGCAATAAGTCCGGACAAATTTCCGACTTCCATTGAATGGTTCAAGATGTTTTGGCCATAACTGGTACGATATTTTAAACGACCAACAATATTAACTAATTTTGGATCAATACCAGTAATACCCATTTTATATAAAGCTTCTTCACCAGCTTTTTTAATTTCAAGAGATAATTCTTGTTTTGCTTTTTCAACGAATTCTTCGATACGAGATGGTTGAATGCGTCCGTCAGCTATTAGTTTGTCCAAAGCTATTTTAGCGATTTGTCTACGGATAGGGGAGAAACCAGAAATCATGATAGTGTTTGGGGTTTCATCAATTATAAGTTCACAACCAACTAGTTTTTCAATAGTTTTAATGTTGCGTCCTTCTTTACCAATAATTCTACCCTTCATTTCTTCGCTAGGAATATCTACCATAGTAGAGGTAGTTTCAGCTGCATGAGAAGCGGCGCATCTTTGGATTGAATTAACAATAATTTTACGAGCTTTGTCATCAAAGACATCGCTGGCTTCTTTATCTAGTTTTATGACTCTAGACATCAAAGCTTCTTTATTATCATCTTCTATTCTTTCCAAAAGTCTGTTTTTAGCATCTTCTTCACTAAGGCGTGAGATCTCTTGTAGTTTTTCTTTTTCTTGTTCGTGTAGTTGTTCTATCTGAGCTTTAATTTGATTAATTTTGTCTGCTTTTTCTTGTAGTTTTTGTCTTTTGTCTTCAAACTCCATTAATTTTTGATCAAACATGTTTTCGCGTTTTTCCAAACGTTGTTGCATTTGTCTGATTTCTTGACGATTTTGTTGTTCTTCTTTTTTAAGATCGTCTAATATCTTTTGAGCCTTTTCTTTGGCTTCTAAGATTATTTCTTGTTGTTTGGTTTTGGCTTCAGTTAGTTTTTTTTCAGCCTTGGCCTCTGCTGAGTCGGCTTGGGTTTGGGCTAATTTTTTGCGCAAAACATATCCTATGCTTGCACCTATAATAGAAGCTCCTAAAGCCACTAGTACTACTGTTAAAATTTCCATATTTAAAAACCTCAAAAAGATCTTTGAGGTGACATCAAATGCGTTTTAGAGAAGAATTGTGTTTTAAAATATTAAAAAATTTGTTTCAGCAAAAAACTAGCATTACTTACCAGGCTTGTTTTAGTTATGATTTTGTTAATATTTTTATGCATATCTTAGCATTTTAAAGCATTTTTTGCTTATTTACACGTTTTTCTTTTCAATTCGCTAATGTCCTCAAAAGTCTTATTTAACTTTAAATTATAATTTAATAGTAGCATTAAAAGGAGTAAAAGTCAAGAGTTAGTTTTTTGTATATTTTTAGGCAAAAAAGTTGATTTTAATTTATGTAGAAAAATATTTAGCTTAATGAGTATTAAAAATTATAAAATAAAAAAATAGGGCTGACACATAAGTGCCAGCCCTTTAGTATTTTCAATCCCTCACTAAACGTTAAACGTTGAATATTGTTGTTTACACAACAGACAGTTTATTTGGGCTCATCAGCAGGTACGAGCCAGCGGATCCTGTCTTCCCAAACAGCATCATTATCGTTGCTGCGTTTTTGCGCTTGTTGTTGGGTGGATGTGTTAAATCCATTTTTTCCGCTTGGAATCATGTGCGCCTGATCCAATTCCCCGTCTTTTGGATTGATGATGGGAAGGAATCTTTCCCCCATTGGACTTATGAAGCCATCATTTGCTATCCCCATGCTTGTCGTGTCGATATAGGAATAATCATCATCAAAGCTGGAGGTAATAGCTTCGAGCCACTGCACCGATGGAGTGGCTCCGTAGGTGGATAGCTTACTTTTTAGTTCTTCCCAGGTGTGTTCCAAAAGAGGATTTGTCCTGGGGATTCTAACCAGCTTAAACCAACCGGTTGTTCCATCGGGGACTGTATCTCCGTCATATACCCAATTTTCGTACTTGTCATAGCCATATTTTTGGGGTAAGCTCAGGGGACTAACATTTCCGAGAGTGAGACGGAAAGGTATATCTGTCGGTGGAAATTTGCTTTTTACGATCGTGTCCGCAAATACAATCCATCGGGAATGAGGGTGAGGTGGCCCTTCCGCGTTTTTAAAACCCGGGTTTCCTCTCCGGTCGATTTGTGGATAACCCCAACTCCCAAAAGGATCCTGCCAATTAGGACTGGCTATACCGATCTCGGCAGTATGTGTTTCAAAGTACTTGTCCCTAAAAGGTTCAATCCATTGTCCCTGTGGAATAGCGCCGTGGGCATGCAGTTCTTTCATAAATTGTTTGAAATTTATGCAATAATTCGCATACTCCCCGGGTACTATCATGAATTTTCTGGTCTGTACTCCTTCAACGGCTTCGCCGTTGTATCTCCATGCTTTTGCGTAGTTAAACCCGTACAACTTCAACAGTTTTAAGGGTTTTAGTTTATCACCATCAATGGTGAGTTCAAATATTTCAAAATTTTTTGGACAGGGTTGTTTTTCCATTGTATTTCTCTCTTTTTCTTTAAAGGGTTATTTACATAGATTTTTCGATTATTTTTAATGTTGACCATACATCATATAATATTTAAGGGAATTTGTCAACAGCCTACTTTTATTTTTTTATCTCCTCTGCCTTTCTTAATTTATATTTTCCTATTCTAATTCTGGTTAATCCTTCACAGTAGGCTCCGGTTTGGAGTTTTTCTCCAATATCATTTGCTAGGGTGCGGATATATGTGCCGGTCGAACATTTGACCCGTATATTAAGGAAGGGATATTTATACTTTAGTAATTTAATTTTGTAAAGTTCTATTTTAACAGGTTTTCTTTCTATTTCTATTCCTTGTCTAGCTAGTTCATACAGTTTTTTGCCTTGAACTTTTTTGGCTGAAAACATGGGTGGAGTTTGCTCTTGATTTCCTAAAAAAGTTTTTAAAGTGTTTTTTAAAGTGTTTTTGTTTGGGATGTTAATATTATCACTTTCCTTTATTTCTCCAGTTTTGTCTTGTGTGTCTGAAGTAGCCCCTAATTTTATAACTGCTTCATAAATTTTGGGTAATTTTTTAAACTCGTCCATTTTTTTGGTGTATTCTCGTCCGACTCCCACAATGAGTAGGCCAGTGGCAAAAGGATCTAGTGTGCCTGAATGTCCAACTTTTATTTTTTTTATATTTTTAAAATCTGGGCTATGTTTTGCTTTACCCCGAATAAAAGCAACCACATCATGGCTGGTCCAATCTATGGGTTTGTTTATTAAATGTATTCCTTTATTAAAATTCATAGATTAAAAGGGGAGACGGTGGTTAGTCTGTGATTGTCTCCCATATATTTTCGTATATTTTTCCATGTTTGTCTTGGCTTTTTTTGTATAATATCATTAAGACATCAAGTACCCAGCCTCGATCTTCTAGGTTTGACCAATAAACGTAATTTGTCTGATTGCTACAGTATATTGGTATAAAGTTTTGTTTGTTCGCTTTGAGAAACTTTATAGTATCAATAATTATTTCTTCCCACCCGGTCTCTACCATTTCTTCGATAGCATTTTCTGGGATGAGTATAAGTCTTAGGGCTAGAAGATTTTCAATCTCTATGGGGATTGTTATATCTCCACCTTCATATCGTTGTCGCAATATTTTTAGAGCAAGATATAATGTCCACCTCTTTTTTGTCATTAGCCTTAGGAAACTTTCCATGGTTACCTCCTTTTTTAGTTTAACCACCGTCCTTTTAATCTATTAATTTTCAAGGTACCTGCATTACTTTTACTCTTTTAAAGTTATAAAGTCAAGGCAGGCGATTGACTTTTGTTGTTTATTTTATTATAATAACGAAGCAAAAAAATAAGTACAAGTTTTATTTTATTTATCTTTAATTTAACGTTTACATGAATGTTACAGAATTAGCCAGAAGACTAAAAATTCACCCTGAAAAGCTGTTAGAAACACTGCCTGAATTTGGCTATGATATTGGTAAACGAGCGGTTAAAGTGGACGATAGAGTTGCTCAAAAAATAATGCGTGATTGGAGAAATATAAAAAGAACATTAGAAAGAAGAGAGGCCGAAGAATTAGAAAAACAAAAAGAATTAGAAAAACAAGCCAGAAAAGAAAGTGGGGCCACAGTGATTGTGCCTAATATTATTACTGTTAGAGAATTAGCAGAAAAATTAACTTTACCAGTTAACAAATTAATGGTGGAGTTGATGAAAAATGGAATTTTGGCTAGTCAAAATGAAAATATTGACAGAGACACTGCTGTAATTATGGCTGAAGAACTTGGTTTTAAAGTAGAAAAAGCTGAAGAGCAAGTTGAAGAAGAAGTAAAAGATGAACATTTGGAAGATTTAGAAAAAGCTTTGGCCGATAGTGAGGCTCGTACTGATAGAGCTCCAGTAGTAGTGGTAATGGGTCATGTTGATCATGGTAAAACAAAATTATTAGATGCTATTCGTAAAGCCAATGTGGTTGATACAGAGCATGGTGGTATTACTCAACATATTGGTGCTTATCAAGTTGTTTGGGTAGATCCAAAGCA
Source organism: uncultured Gammaproteobacteria bacterium (assembly GCA_964624315.1). GTDB lineage: Bacteria > Patescibacteriota > Patescibacteriia > Magasanikbacterales > GWA2-37-8 > CAZUWJ01. Next base: position 13,702 of record CAZUWJ010000012.1, on the reverse strand, counting down.
TAGTACTAATAGAGAAATAACTTTTATTGATACTCCAGGCCACGAAGCTTTTACTGTAATGAGAAGTCGTGGTGCTAAGGTGGCCGATATTGCTATTTTGGTAGTAGCTGCTGATGATGGAGTAAAACCTCAAACAGTTGAAGCAATAGAAATTATTAAAGCGGCTAAATTACCGGTTGTGGTTGCTATTAATAAAATAGATAAAGAAGGGGCTGATGTTCAAAAAGCAAAAACTGAATTATCACAACATAATTTAATCCCAGATGATTGGGGTGGCGAAGTGCCGATGGTAGAAATATCAGCTAAAGAAAATTTGAATATTGATAAACTATTAGATACTGTACTTGTGGTGGCTGATATAAATAGTGAAAAAATAAAAGCTGACGCTGGTAGACTGGCAGCCGGCACAGTGATCGAGGCTCATGTTGATAAAGGTGAAGGTCCGGTTGCGACTATTTTGGTTCAAGTAGGAACTTTGAAATTAAATGATCCATTAGTTGTAAATGGTGAAATTTATGGAAAAGTTAGAGCAATGAGAGATTATAAAGGAGAAAATGTTTTAGAAGCTGGACCAAGTTGTCCGGTTAGGATACTTGGGTTCAAAGTAGCCCCGACAGTTGGTGATGTTTTGGATGTAGAAAAGGCTAGTCGTTCTAATAAGATTGATGTTAAAGCTAAAAAGACTCAATCAACTGGAGCTGAAAAACATTATATAAAAAGCATTGATGATACTGATGATGAAAAGAAACATAATTTGTTAAAGGTAGTTATAAAAGCAGATACTTTGGGTTCTCTAGAAGCCATTATCGCTTCTTTATCAAAATTAAAAAATGAAGAAATAGGAGTTGATATAGTTGGTAAGGGACTGGGCAATGTAGTTGAAGACGATGTTGCTAAAGCTCAAGCTGCAAATGGAATTGTGTATGCTTTTAATGTGGGAATATCACCAGTTGCCAGAGATACTTCTGAAAATGCTGGAGTTGAATGTTTGGAATATAATATAATTTATGATTTGTTAGATGATGTAAAAGTCAGATTAGAAAAGTTGTTGACCATAGAAACAAAAGTAATAGAATTGGGTAGTTTAAAAATCAAAGCCATATTTAGAAGTGAAAAAAGTAAAATGATTGTTGGTGGTTTAGTTATAAGCGGAAAAATTTTACCAGATAATCAGGTGAGAATAAAGAGAGAAGGAAATATGATGGGTGAAGGTAAGGTTACTCAAATTAAAGTTGGCCAACAGGTAGAAAAAGGAGCTCCGGAAGGTACTGAGTGTGGGGCCCAATTTGAAGGTAAGATAAAAATAGAAGAAGGCGATGTACTTGAATTTTATAAAGTAGAAACAAAAACAAAAACATTAGTATTTGAAGAATAAAATATGCTTCAATCAAAATTATTTACTAAAACTTCCAAGCAAGCACCAAAAGACGAAACCAGTGTTAATGCTTCTCTTTTAATAAGGGCTGGTTTTGTTAATAAAGAAATGGCTGGGGTTTATTCTTATTTACCTTTAGGTTTAAGAGTGTTAGAAAAAATAAAAGACATTGTAAGAGAAGAGCTTAATAATATTGGTTGCCAGGAATTACAAATGACAGCTCTACAACAAAAAGATATTTGGGAAAAGACTAATAGATGGTCAGATGAGGTGGTTGATAATTGGTTTAAAACAAAATTAAAAAATGAAACAGAACTTGGCCTTGCTTTTACGCACGAAGAACCAATAGCAAATATTGCTAAATTTTTTGTTTCTTCTTATAAAGATTTACCTTTTTATGCCTATCAATTTCAAACAAAATTTAGAAATGAGTTAAGAGCAAAATCAGGTATTTTGCGTGGGAGAGAGTTTTTGATGAAAGATCTTTATTCTTTTTCAACTTCAAAAGAACAGCATAATAAATTTTATGAAAAAATGAAAGAAGTATATCTAAAAATATTTAATAGAATTGGTATTGGTGAGAATACTTATTTAACAATGTCTTCAGGTGAACCTTTTTCAAAATATTCATTTGAATTTCAGACTTTGACTCCTGCTGGAGAAGATACTGTTATGTATGACAAAAAAAAGAGATTAGCTATAAATAAACAAGATTATAATGAGGAAATTTTTAAAGATTTTGGGCTAAAAAAAGAAGATTTTAATTTTGAAGAATCAAAGGCAATAGAAATTGGTGATATTTATTCTTTAGGTTATAAATATTCTGAAGGTGCAGATCTGAATTTCACTAACGAAAATGGCAAAAAAGAGCTTGTTTATATGGGTTCGTATGGTATTGGTATAAACAGGGTGATGGGTACGGTGGTAGAAGTGCATCATGATGATAAGGGAATGATTTGGCCTGAAGAAATAGCGCCATTTGATATACATTTATTAAGCCTGGGAGAAGACGAAGAAATATTAAAAGAAACTGAAAAAATTTATAAAAAGTTACAATCTGAAGGAGTGGAAGTATTGTGGGATGATAGAACTATTACTGCTGGAAATAAATTTGCTGATTCTGATTTAATAGGTATTCCAAAAAGAATAGTTGTTTCTAAAAAAACATTAGAGGCTGATAGTGTGGAAGTTAAAATGAGGAATGAAGAAGATAATGAATTAGTAGAAATCAAATCACTTTTTTAATTTTTTTAGCTAGTCTCAAATGTGCTTATTTTTTGACCTAATATAAAATAAATTAATTATTAAATAAAAATTTTTCGTATGGAAAATACATTTACCGATGCAAATTTTAAGGAGGAAGTTTTAGAGAGTGATGTACCTGTTTTGGTTGATTTTTGGGCACCTTGGTGTGGTCCTTGTCAAATGATGGGTCCTATGATAGAAGCTTTAGCTGAAGAATATAAGGATAAAAAAATTAAAATTGGTAAATTGAATGTTGATGAGAATAATAACACTGCCTCAACTTACAGTGTAATGAGTATTCCTACTTTTTTACTTTTTAAAGGTGGAGAAGTGGTAGATCAGACAACCGGCGGGGTACAAAAAGAAGCTTTAAAAGAAATGATTGATAAAAGTTTGTAGAATTTTAAAAAATAAAAAAGCACTAATGTTATGTTAGTGTTTTTTATTATATTTAAAAAGGGGTATCGATACCCCCAAACTTGTTAACTTGATTATTAATTTGCTTGTGATAGAATATTGGTTGTTATATTTTGAATTAATCTTAATTTATACCTGTGTTTGTTATTAATAATATGCTAGAGTGTGATTTTTGTAAATTTTGTAATTTTGGGTAAACTTTTTAAAGAAGTTTAGTTTTTTATTTTTTTAATTTTATAAATATGTCAAAAACTGCGTTTGAAAATGCGATGTTACAATTGGGTAAAGCAGCTAAAATTATGAATTTGGATAGTGGAGTGTATAAACAACTTCAACAGCCAGAGAGATTATTAACTGTCGCCATCCCCGTCAAAATGGATAGCGGAGAAATGAAAATGTTTACTGGCTATCGTTCACAATTTAACAATACGCTGGGTCCTTACAAGGGCGGCATTCGTTATCACTGGAACGTAAGTGAAGATGAGGTAAAAGCTTTATCTTTTTGGATGATGATAAAATGTGCCACAGTTAATATTCCAATGGGTGGTGGCAAAGGTGGCATCATAGTTAATCCAAAAGAATTATCTGAAAATGAATTAGAAAATTTATCTCGTGGATATATTCAAAAAATTTGGAGAGAAATTGGATCTGACAAAGATGTGCCAGCTCCAGATGTTTATACTACTCCGACTATCATGGGTTGGATGAGAGATGAATATGAAAAACTTGTGGGGCATAGTGATCCGGGTGTTATCACTGGCAAAACTCTTGAAAATGGTGGTTCCGAAGCTCGTAGTTATTCTACTGCTCAAGGTGGTGTATATATGGTAGAGCAACTTGCCAAAAAAATGAATTGGGTGCCAAGCGAAACTACTATCGCTATCCAAGGTTATGGTAATGCTGGTTCACATATGGCAAAAATTTTACATAATTTAGGATTTAAAATAGTAGCAGTGAGTGATTCTCAAGGTGGAGTATGTAATGAAGATGGTTTGGACCCGGTCAAAGCGGAAAATATTAAAAAAGATGGTGGAATGCTCGGGTGTTATTGTTTGGGTTCTGTTTGCACTATTGAAGATGTAGTCACAGATGGTCCGTGTTGTAAAATAACTAATGAAGAACTATTAGAATTACCAGTTGATATTTTGGTGCCAGCGGCTCTTGAAAATCAAATTACAATTGATAATGTAAATAATATAAAAGCTAAAGCGATTGTCGAGTTAGCTAATGGTCCAACTACTCCAGAAGCAGATGAGGTTTTAAAAGAAAAAGGTGTTATGGTCGTGCCTGACGTTTTGGCTAATGCTGGCGGGGTGACAGTTTCATATTTTGAATGGGATCAAAATGTAAAAGGTGAGCATTGGAGCGAGGAAGATGTTTTGGAAAAATTAGAAAAGATAATGATAAAGGCTTTTGATGAAGTTTGGGAGACAAAAGAGAATTATAGTATTGATATGAGAACCGCTACTTTTGTGAGGGCGATTGAGAGGGTGGCGGAGAAAATGTTGTAGATTATAATTTATCCCAGACAAACATATCTTTATAACGCGCCAAAACGCGCTTCTTGAGAAGCGGTTGTCGCATAATAAAATTATGTTTGTCTGGGATTTTTTTATTTGGGTTTATCTTTACAGATTTGTTTTTTTGGTTTAATATAAATTTATGCAAGATTTTTTAAAAGATACAATTAAACAAGCGGGATATTTGGCGAAAGGATATTATGTAGAAGGTATAGAATATACTACCAAATCTCATGCTGGAGATGTTGTTACCAAAGCTGATATTGAAACTAGTAATTTTTTGATTAAAAAAATACAAGAAAAATTTCCAGATCATGGAATAATTTCGGAAGAAGAGGAAGAAGAGATAAATCCAGGAGCAGAATACACTTGGGTGATGGACCCAATAGATGGCACACGTAATTTTGCTAATCATATTAGTGTGTGGTGTACTATGATTGGGATTACTAAAAATGAAGTTCCATATATGGGGGCAATTTACGATGCTTTAAATGATGAATTATTTTTTGCAAAAGCTGGAGAGGGTGCGTTTTTAAATGATAAAAAAATAAAAGTGAGCGAGACGGATGATCTGGATTATTTTAATGTGGTATTTTCTGCTGGGCAGATTAGAAATGATTCTCCGTATAATCCAGAGAAAGGTACTTTGAAAAAGTATTTTAAATTTTATGATAATATGATGGGGGATATGGGACATTGGGTTTCAAATTATAGTACTAGTTTAAGCTTAGCTCATTTGGCTGCCGGTCGTTTAGACGCTGTGGTGGTTAACTGCGCATTGTATCATGATTATTTACCTGGATATATTATTTGCAAAGAAGCTGGAGCAAAGTTTACTGATATTGAAGGTAATGATTGGAAAAGGGGTAGAAAAGATATAGTGGTTGCTAATCCAAAGTTGCATGAGAAGTTGTTGAAGATGTTTTAAATTTATGCCTGAACTACCAGAGGTAGAAACAATTCGTCGTGATTTGAAAGATAAAATCCTTAATTTACAAATTAAGGAAATTTTAATTTTGGATAACCGATCATTAAAAGGTGAGAGTGTTAAAAAATTTAAAGAAGATTTAGAAGGTTCAAGATTTATAGATATTGAAAGGCGAGGTAAGCTTTTAATTTTTAAATTAAGTAAAAAAGATAAATTTTTACTCGTTCATCTAAAAATGACTGGGCAATTAATTTATAAAAACAAAAAACAAATAATCGCTGGTGGGCATAGCGAAAAGAAAGATGATTTTAATTTACCTAACAATCATACTAGAGTTATTTTTAAATTTAGTAAAGACAAAGAGTTATATTTTAATGATCTTCGAATTTTTGGATATTTAAAAATTGTAAATGAAAAACAAAAAGACAATATTGTAGATAATAATTTCGGGTTTGAACCTTTGGGAGCGGATTTTACTTTGGAAAATTTTAAACAAATTTTAAAAAATAGAAAAATAAGCATAAAGGCTTTGTTATTAAATCAAAAGTTAATCGCTGGGATAGGAAATATTTATGCAGACGAGACTTTATTTTTGTCAGGCGTTAGACCGGCTCGCAGGGTTGATACTTTAAAAGAAGAAGAAATTAAGAAACTGTTTTTAAGTATAAAGAAAATTTTAAAACAAGCGATTGAAAAGCGCGGAACTACTTTTAATAACTATGTTGATAGTAGTGGTAATAAAGGAAATTTTATTAAGTACTTAAAAGTTTATGGCAGACAAGGTCAAAAGTGTAAAAAATGCGGAAGTGAGATAAAAAAGATAAAACACGCTGGGCGAGGGACTCATTATTGCCCAGATTGTCAAAAGTAGGCAGATTTGATCTTTTGTTTTAATTGAGTTAAAATGGGATGTAGTAAAAGAATTTAAATACAAGTCTCAAAAGTGCTTATTTTTAAAATAACAAAACTCGCCTTTTCTTTATCTAATGATAGAGGCTCAAACAGTTGTTATTATAAAAATAAGCACGTTTTTCGACTTATTGTGAAAGTTAGTAATATTTATGAAAACATATCAAGAATTTTTAGAGGGTGGTGGTGAAAAGAAATGGCAGAAATATTGGGAAGATAAAAAGTTGTTCAAAACTCCCAAAGATGCTACCCCTCAAAATAAATTTTATATTTTACCCCAGCTTCCTTATCCATCAGGAGCAGGTCTTCATGTTGGTCATGCGGAGGTTTATTCAGCTTGCGATATCTACGCCCGTTACCAAAGAATGAAAGGTAAAAAAGTTTTACAAGCTATTGGCTGGGATAGTTTTGGTTTGCCCGCAGAAAATTATGCTATTAAAACAAACGTTCATCCTAAAATAAGTACCAATGAAGCCATTGATAATTTTAGAGAACAAATAAAAAGTTTGGGTATTTCAGTAGATTGGGATAGGGAAGTAGGTAGTCATAACTCTGATTATTACAAATGGACACAATGGTTTTTCTTGCTTATGTATAAGCGAGGTTTAGCTTATCGTAAAAAACAAGCAGTGAATTGGTGTGAAAGTTGTAAAACAGTTTTGGCTAATGAGCAAGTGACAGTTGACGGAAAATGCGAACGTTGTGACACTGTAGTGGTGCAACGTGATATGGAACAATGGTATTTAAAAATTACTGACTATGCTGAAAAATTATTAAAAGGCATAGATGATTTGGATTGGCCAGAAGAAACTAAAAAAAGACAAAAAGATTGGATTGGAAAAAGTGAGGGGGCCGAGGTTAATTTTTCTGTCATTTCGACCGGAGCGGAGAAATCCTTTAAACAAATTCGAAGAGATCTCTCGACTGACGCTCGGGATGATAGTGGTTTTAGTAAGGTTGATACAATAATTAAAGTATTTACTACTCGTCCTGATACTTTGTTTGGTGCAACCTTTATGGTGTTAGCACCTGAGGGGCAATATGTAAAAGATTTAAAAAACAAAATTGAAAATTGGGATGAAGTAGCAAAATATATTAAAGAGACTTCTAAAAAAACAGAGCTTGATAGACAGATTCAAAAAGAAAAAACCGGAGTAGAGCTAAAAGGAATAAAAGCTATTAACCCTGCTAGCGGAGAAGAGACTCCTATTTTTATAGCAGACTATGTTTTGGCAACTTATGGAACAGGGGCTATTATGGCTGTACCCGCTCATGATGAGCGTGATTTTGAGTTTGCCACGAAGTTTGGCGTAGAGGTTAGAGAAGTTGTTGATGATACTGATTATGGTGTATTTGTTGATAAGAAAAATGTAGATTTTTTGAGATTACAGGAATATGAAAAGATTATTTTTGTAAATCAAATTGTCTATAATAGAAGGTTTTGTTTGGTAGTTAAAAATAAAAATATTTTAAATAAAATTATAAAAAATTGTATTTTAAAAGATTGTAAGAAAGAATTATGGGTATCTGGGGAATCAGCAGAAAATTGGTATAAAGAGGAAAAAGATAAGAAATTAAGTGTTTTTACTGGTGAAGGCACTAATGTAAATTCTGATTTTTTAAATGGGTTATCAACTTTAGAAGCAAAATCAAAAATGATTGAATGGTTAGAAGAAAATAATTTTGGTAAAAGAAAAATACAATATAAACTTCGTGATTGGTCTGTGAGTAGACAGAGATTTTGGGGTGCTCCGATTCCGATGCTTGCTAATGAGGAATTAAGAATGAAGAATGAAGAATTAAGTGGGTTGCCAAATTCTGTTTTGAATTTACATGCTTGGGGTAGTGGTTCAGAAGATCATTATCACCCTTGGGTAGATAAACATCTAAAAAGTCAGGAAATAAAATCAGTTACACCTGAATTACCAGACACTAATTATCCTGTTTTAGAAAAATGGTTAGAAACATCATATAGTAATTTATTAGATAATTCTGAAAATACTGTCATAACATCTCGTTCTCTGAGTTGTTGGTTGGGTTTGAAAATAGCTGAAACAAGAAAAGTTCGTAAATTAATATTGGTTGCTCCGACTTTACCAACCAAGTGGTGGTGTAAAAATATTGAACAGTTTTGTGAAAGCAAAGAGCAGTATAAAATGATGATGGATTTTGTTAATAGTGGATTAGATTTTGAAAAAGTTAAAGATAATGTTGGGGAATTAGTTGTATTCTTGTCTCTAGATGATCCTTATATAAATTTGGAAGATGCAGAAAAGTTTTTTCAAGAATATTTTCCTCAAGCAAGAATTATAAGAATAAGAGAAGCTGGTCATTTTAGTGCTGATAGAGGTTATGAAAAATTTGATAAACTTTTTGAAGAAATTTTAAGTCCCGTTATTTTGAATCTAAAACCAGTTCCAGAATCAGACTTACCTGTGATATTGCCAGAGGATGTGGATTTCAAACCAACAGGAGAATCACCTTTGAATTATTCAAAAAGTTTTAATGAAGGTATAGAAAAAGAATATGGTGAAGGTTGGAAGCGTGAGCCAGATACTTTGGATACATTTATGTGTTCTTCTTGGTATTATTACAGATACTTAGATTCAAAAAATGATAAAGAGTTTGCCTCCAAAGAAGCTCTTAAAAAATGGATGCCAATTGATTTTTATCTTGGTGGTCCAGAACATGTGAATGGGCATTTGTTATATTCAAGATTTTTTACAAAAGTTTTGCACGATGCAGGCTTTATTGATTTTGATGAACCGTTTAAAAAACATCGCCATCAAGGTTTGATTTTAGGGGCAGATAATCGTAAGATGAGCAAACGTTGGGGTAATGCTATTAACCCAACTGACGTGGTCAAAGAATATGGGGCTGACACAACTCGTATGTATGAAATGTTTATGGGACCACTTGAGGATGATAAGCCGTGGAATATGAATGGGGTTAAAGGTGTAAAAAGATTTTTGGATAAAGTTTGGAATTTGTTTGATAATATTACGCAGAGTAAAAATAATGTCATCCTGATCCGCCCGGTGGCGGAGAAGGATATAGATTCTTCGGGTAAACCTCAGAATGACAAAAAGTTAGGTCTAATGAATAAGACGATTAAAAAAGTTTCTGAAGATATGGAAGAAATGAAATATAATACAGCTATTGCTCAGCTCATGACTTGGGTTAATGAATTATTAAAGCACGATAATGTATCTCAAGAAGAAATGAAAAATTTGGTTTTGTTGCTGTCTCCGTTTGCCCCTCATTTGAGTGAAGAATTATGGGAGAAGCTAGGGAATAAAAATAGCATCTCTGGTGAAGATTGGCCAGAGTATAATCCGGAGCTGATAAAAGATGACGTTATAACTTTGGCGGTTCAAATTAATGGCAAATTTCGCCATACTTTTGAAGTATCAGTAGATGAGAGTGAAGAAAAAATAAAAGATATGGTACTTGGTTTTGAACAAGTTAAAAAATGGTTAGAAGGCAAAGAACCAAAGAAAGTAATTTATGTAAAAGGGAAATTGGTTAGTATTGTTTTGTAAGTTTTATGGAGGAGGGGATAAAAAATATTAATAATTCTAAAAACAAAACGTTTATTGCGTTTTGTTTTTGTTTTGTTATGGGCGTTAGCTTTTTATCTTTGTTAGATTTTAAAAGAGATTATTTATTTGAATTGTATATTTCTGTATTTATTATTTTGTTTTTTATAATAATTTTTTGGAATAGTAAAAAGTACCGGTTTATATTTTTTTGTATTTTATTTTTTGTTTTAGGCGGAGCTAGGTATTTAATTTTTTTACCAAAAATTGATGAAAATAATATTGCGCATTACAATAACCAAGAGATCGAATTTGTAGGGAGAGTTTTGTCTGAACCAGATATACGAATAGGTAAAGGTTATTATATTTTGTCTGACTTGGATGTTGATTCTAAAAAATTATCTGGTAAAGTCAGAATTAGCATGCAACTTTATCCGCAATATGAATATGGGGATGTTTTAAAAGTAAAATGTAAATTACAAATTCCAGAAGCATTCCAAAGTTTTAGATATGATAAATATTTGGCCATGCAAGGAGTGGGTAGTATTTGTTATTATCCTGTTATTCTGAGCGTTAGCGAAGAATCTAAAGATCAGGATGACAGCGGAAGTGTTCAGGATATTTTTTTAGAAAATATTTTTAAATTTAAAAATATAATTGCGGGTAGAATAAATTTGCTTTGGTCTGAGCCTGGAGCAAGTTTTATGGGAGGAATTTTGTATGGAGCCAGAGGCGGTTTTGATGAGAATCTGACTGAGAATTTTAATAAAACTGGATTAACTCATATTATTGCTATTTCAGGATACAATATTTCAATTGTTGTGGCTGTCTTGATGGTGTTTTTAATTTATGTTGGTTTTTATAGGCAGTCTGCTTTTTATTTAACTTTGTTGGGAATTTTTTTGTTTGTTATTTTTGCCGGGGCTTCAGCGTCAGTGGTACGGGCTGGTGTTATGGGGTCGCTCGTTTTACTCGCACAATATTTAGGTCGGCGTTCACAGATTTTTGGAGTTTTGATTTTGACCTGTGTTTTAATGGTGCTGTACAACCCTTTTATTTTAATATGGGACGCAGGTTTTCAACTTTCTTTTTTGGCGACAGTCGGAATAATTTATTTTACTCCGATTATGAATAATTTTTTATTTAAGAATAAGTTTTTAAATAGTTTAAATTTTTTTAAAATAATTAAAAATACACTTTCTCCAACTTTGTCAGCTATTTTATTTACCCTACCACTTATTATGTTTCAGTTTGGCAGAGTTTCTTTGGTTTCTCCCTTTACAAATTTGTTAATTTTGTGGATTATACCCATCTTAATGTTGTTGGGTTTTTTGAGCGTTGTGTTATCTTTTGTATTTTATCCGTTTGGGTTAGTGTTATCTTGGTTTTCGTATGTGGGTATGAGTTATGTTATACTACTCGTAAAGATATTTAGTGGCTGGAGCTTGAGTAGTGTCCAGGTTGTGTTTCCTCTGGGACTGATGATAATTTCTTATATCTTATTATTCTATTTAATTTCAAAAAATATGTCTAAGAAAAAAATAAAAGTTTATAATTCTAAAGAAGGGTATGATTTGGCGGCTAAATTTTATGATAAAAAAGAAAAATATCTAGATAGTTTTGAAAAAGATAGATTAATACCTTTGATAGGGGAAGTGAAAGATAAAAAAGTTTTAGATGTTGGAGCGGGGACTGGGCGGTTGTCTCTGAGGTTGTCCAAAGAGGGTGCGCAGGTAACAGCTCTTGATACTTCTCCTGAGATGCTTTTGATTTTAAATCAAAAAAATAAAAATATAGAAACAGTGGTAGGGGATGCAGAGTCTTTGCCTTTTGCGGATAGTAGTTTTGATGTGGTGGTGGCTAGTTTTTTAATAGTTCATTTAAAAAATTTGGATAGTTTTTTTAATGAGGTTTATAGAGTATTAAAAGATGGTGGAATATTTTTATTGACTAATATCAATCAAAAAGAAGCTCCGCTTGTCAAAACCGAAGCAGGCGAAATAAAAATAGAATCGTTTTATCATCGCCCAGAAGAAGTTAGAGAAAAATTAGAACAGCTAGCTTTTCAAATTGAAGATGAGGTTTTTGTTAAAGAGGGAGATTTGTGGGTGGATCAAATTTTGAAGTGTAGGAAATAGTGATCAGTAGATTTAGATAAGTTGTCATCCTGAGCGGAGCGACTGTCATCTCGAGCTTGTCGAGAGATATTTCTTAAATATTACATATAATAAAGTAATTATACAAAAAGATTCCTCTATTTCGCTCCGCTACAATCGGAATGACAGCCATTATTAGTTGTTTGCCTAAAAATGAAAAATTATTTTAAAATTTTAATTATTTTATTAATATTGGTTGGGGGTTTATTTTTTTATGTAAAAAATTACCAAGATGAATTTGAAGTTATTTTTTTTGATATTGGTCAGGGTGATTCGGCTTTGATAAAATTTGGTAATGGTGAAAAGATGTTAGTGGATTGTGGTCCAGATAAAAATGTTTTGTATAGGCTGGGAGAATATTTACCTTTTTTTGATCGTACGATTGATTATTTACTTATTACTCATTTTGATTTGGATCATTATGGTGGATGTATTGATATTTTAAAAAGATATAAAGTTGGGAATGTAATTTTAAATGGGCAGGATGGAAATAATAAATATTTTTATAGTTGGCAGGAAGTATTAAATGCAAAAAATATTAATCAAAAAATAATTAGTGGATTTGAAAAATTAAATATTGGGAGTTCTACTTTAATTTTTTTATCTCCTGATCCAGAATTTAATTTTACAGACAAAAATGATAATTCCATTGTTTTTAAATTAGATACATCGTCTCAAGATTTTTTGTTTACCGGTGATATGGGCATAGATCTAGAAGAAAAATTAATTGAAAAATATTGTTCGTCTACTTGTGAATTTTTTGATGTTGATATTTTAAAAGTAGGGCATCATGGGAGCGACACTTCTTCGTCTGAAGATTTTTTAAAATTTGTTTCGCCCGATGAATCTGTTATATCAGTTGGAAAAAATAGTTTTGGACATCCGTCTTTACGGGTTTTAAGAAAGTTAGAGAGAGCGGGGTCAGAAGTTTTTAGGACAGATGTTGTGGGGGATATTATTTTTAAATAAAAAAATCCTGCCACATGAGGTGGCAGGCATAGATGTCTGTGACTTAGTCTCCGATTGTTTTAGAAGTATACCAGGCAACTACCGAGGCTAAGAAAGCTATGCTTGTAATACACGTGATAGACATAGCATCTGTTTGTAATAATCTCATTGCATCCCAGGCTCCCAGCGTATAACCTATAGTGACAGGTAGCATATGAAAAAATCTTAGGGTAGATTTATTTAGCTTTAGGTTTACTGGTATATATTCTAATATCCAGCTAAGAACCAGACCTGTCATAAATACTAACGTTCCGGCGGCTACTTTATCTTGATCCTTGGCTACTGTCCAAAAGGCAGGTGTTAGTAGTAGGCTGATAGAAAAAGCTAGGGTGAACTTTAAAGTACCCACTATAAACAATGTCCCCCAAATACCAATTTTTTCCAGTTGCTCCATTCTTTTCTTTCGTTCTTCCTGTTTACGGAGAATTTTTTCTCTAAAGATTTCTTGGCTGGTTGCTAGTTTTTTTTCAGGCATTTTTATATCCTCCCTTTTTAAAGAGCTTGTTTGTTAGTTTTTAAAGTAGTATATTTTTTTTGTTTTGTCAATATGATGTACAAGATGACCACATCGTGGACAGTCGCATTGATTTTTCTGCGAACTGTAA
>CAZUWJ010000011.1:7819-20535 GCA_964624315.1 uncultured Gammaproteobacteria bacterium | reverse complement strand
ATGAACAAGAGTATTTAGAAAGAAAAGAAATCGGAGATAAATTTTTATATAATATTTTAGAATCAGATAGTGTTATCGCCATTGATGAATTGAGTGGATCAAATTTATAATTATGTATTTATTTATTGACAATACAAATAAGGATAGATTGTTGATTAAATATTATTTAGTTGGAGGTGGTTGGTCAACGGTAGAGCACAAAGTAGGCAGGGATAGTGTTTTGCTTTTTTATATTGATAAACTTTTGAAAAAGTATCATCTTGATAAAAATGACATTAAAGGTATTGGAGTATTACTTAGTGATGGTGGTTTTACTTCTGTTAGAATTTCAACTGTCTTAGTAAATGTTTTGCATTTATCAAAAAAAATTCCAGCCATAGGTTTGAACACTTTTTTGGGGTTAGAGGATTTAGATTTAAAAAAAGTTTTTAAAATGAACGGACGAAAATATGTGATGCCCAAGTATAATGGAGAACCTAATATAGGTATTAAAAAAGATTAGTTATGCTATCAGATTATCATAAATATAGAATTTACGAAATTTTGCCAGGTTTGTCTATTTGGTTAACCATATTAGGAACTGTGGTTTTGTCTTTTGTTCATCCTATCTGGGTTATTTACATGATCATTGTTTTTGATGTTTACTGGGTGCTCAGAGTTCTTTATTATTCTTTTTATTTAATACTGTCTTGGAGGAGATTTAAAAGAGCTGTAAAGATTAATTGGATGGAGAGATTGAAAACAGAACACTCAAATTGGTTGGATTACAAAAATGTTATTTTTTTACCAATTTATAATGAAACTTTTGAAGTAGTAGAAACCACTTTAGAAGCTTTGTTAAAGAGTACTTATCCTGCTCAAAAAATGTATATTGTTTTCGCTGGTGAAGAGAGAAAGCAAGAACATTGGGTTGGGGTGCAAAAACAAATTAAAGATAAATATCAAAATAGATTTGCTGATGTTTTGTTCTATACTCATCCCAAAGATTTGCCTGACGAAATACCTGGTAAAGGTTCAAATATACATCATGCGGAAAAGGAATTTAAAAAGTATGCAGATTTATATGGTTGGGATTACAAAAAAATAGTTACATCTATTTTTGATATTGATACTGTGGTGCATTCTCAATATTTTGGGCATCTAAATTATATTTATTGTTCTCACCCTAGGCCTGACAAAAGTTCTTATCAGCCAATAACTTTGTATAACAACAATCTTCTAGAGTCACCCTCGTTTTTACGTATTATGGCTTTGGGTACGAGTTTCTGGATGTTTTTTAGTTTGGCGAGACTTGATAACTTAGTAACTTTTTCTTCTCACAGTATGAGTTTTCAAGCTATTTTAGATTGCGGTGGTCATTCCAAGGATATAGTTTCAGAAGACTCGAGAATTTATTTTCAATGTTGGTTAAAAAATGATGGTGATTATGAAGTTACCCCTCTTTATATACCTGTATCAATGGACACGGTTAGGGACCAAAGTCTTTGGAAAAGTTTAAAAAATTTATATTATCAACAAAGACGTTGGGCTTGGGGAACAGAAAATATTCCTTATTTACTATGGCAGTTTGGAAAAAATAAAAAAATAAGTTTTTTAAAAAAAGCCGGAGTTTTATTTAGAGAGTGGGAAGGAAAATGGAGCTGGGCAGTAGTGGCTATTTTGATTACTATTTTAGGACGCTTGCCTTTGTGGGTGGCTGGTGAAGATGTTAGAAAGAGTGCTTTGTTTTTTAATACCCCGTATGTTTTGGAGGTTTTGATGTTTTTAGCAATGATGGGTTTGTTTTTATCAGCTTTACTTAGTTTATTGGTAATGCCACCAAAAGAAGGTGGGCACCCCGCTCATAGATATTTATATACTTTTTTACAATGGATACTTTTGCCAGTGTCTTTGATATTTTTTTCCGCCATACCTTGTATAGATGCTGTTACCCATTTGATGTTTGGTAAATATCTTGGTTTTAATGTTTCGTCTAAAAAAAGAAAATAAGTATGTTTAAAAAAATATTTTTAACAATTTTAATTTTTACCCTTTTATTTCTTGTGGCCTTTTTGGTTGGTGGTTTTTATTTATATAAAATAGGGTATTTACAAAAACAAGCCATAGAATATGTTGAACAACAAATTTATTCAACGCAAGATGTTGGGCAGCCTAACTTATTATCTGATCTTTTGGGTTATGTAGAATCTAAAAATTATTTGTTGTTATTTTTGAATAATACTGAGATTAGACCAGGGGGTGGTTTTATAGGTTCTTATGGTGTGATAACCTTAGATCAAGGTAAGGCTGATATTTTAAAAATAGAAGGTACAGAAATAATAGATAATTTAGCACCTGATTTTGTTTCTGTGCCACCAGATCCGTTGATTAATTTTTTAAAAATAGATAGATGGAGTTTTAGAGATTCAAATTGGTCTCCTGATTTTTATGAAAGTACTAAAAAAAGTTTAGAATTGTATAGTAAAGAAAATGGCTTGTTGAATGGTAATATAGATGCAGTATTTGCTTTTACTCCCACGGTGATAGAAGAAATATTAAAAATTGTCGGGCCAATCGAAGTAGATGGAATTGTATTTAACGCTGAAAATTTTACAGAAGTATTAGAATATGAAGTGGAGTATGGGTACCGGGACAAGGGTGTTCATTTTTCTAATAGAAAAGATTTGTTAGCCGACTTAGGTCCTATTTTATTAAATAAAGTTAAAACCAGTGCTCTTTTGAATTGGTCAGAGTATTTAAAATTATTTGAAGACATGACCGAGCAAAAGCAGGTGATGGCTTATTCAGAAAATGAAGATTGGCAAAAGATTATAGAAATTAAAAATTTAGATGGTAGAATTAAAAAAACAGACGGAGATTATTTGTTGTGGGCAGATGCGAATTTGGGAGCATTAAAAACCGATGTAGCTATAAAAAGAACTTTGAATTATAAAATTTATCTGGTTGAGCCAAAAAAATATTTAGCTGAAGTAGAAATGGTTTATGAACATACGGGTGAATTTAGTTGGAGGGTTAGTCGCTATATAAATTATGCCAGAGTTTTTGTGCCAGCTGGTAGTCAGGCTACAGACACAGAAAATTTAAAAGATTTTGTTGAGGGTGAATATTTGGATTTAACTTGGATGGGTGCTTCTATTATTATTGAACCAGGACAGACCAAAAGTTTAAAGTTTTCTTATTATTTGCCGGATAATATTGTAGAAGATATAGAAAATGGAGATTATAATTTGTTAGTTCAAAAAGAATTAGGTTTGGTAGGGGCGGATTTGACTTTGAATTTGGATTTTGGTAAAAAAATAACAGATGCTGTGCCGAGTGAGGAACAAAAATATTGGGGTGATGAAATGTATGTTTATTATACAGATTTAAAAGTAGATAAAAGTTTTAATATTAAACTATAGATTATGTTTATCAAAAAAATAGGAATTGATCTGGGAACTACTAATGTTTTGGTTTATGTACCAAAAAAAGGAATAGTTATTAACGAACCTAGTGTGGTGGCAGTTTCAAAATCAGACGGTAAAGTGTTGGCGGTTGGTTTAGAAGCAAAAGATATGATAGGTAGAACTCCGGATAATATTATTGCTGAGAGACCCTTAAAAGATGGTGTGATAGCTAGTTATAGTACAACCGAGGCTATGCTTAGGTATTTTATTAACAAAGCTTTGGGCGGGGTTAGACTTTTTAGACCAGAAGTTATGGTGGCAGTTCCAGCTGGTATTACCTCAACTGAAAGAAGGGCAGTAATAGATGCTGCTATCGCGTCTGGTGCCAAAGCTGCTTATATTATAAAAGAGCCAATAGTAGCAGCTATTGGAGCAGATATTCCAATTGGAGCAGCTTCAGGTCATATGATTATTGATGTTGGCGGTGGAACAGCTGAGATAGCAGTAATATCTTTAGGAGGAATAGTGTCTTGTGGTTCGGTTAGGGTGGGGGGCAATAGATTTGATCAGGCCATTGCTGAATATATTAGACATAAATACAATGTGGCGGTTGGGGATAGAACAGCTGAAGATGTTAAGATTACAGTTGGTTCAGCTATGTTTATGGACAAACCACTTAGTCTGGAAGTTAAAGGCAGAGACATGATTGCAGGATTACCAAAAATGATAACTGTTACTTCAGATGATACCACTGAAGCTTTACAAGATGATTTAGAAAAATTAATAGATGCGATTAAAGAGGTGTTGCATGATACCCCTCCAGAATTATCTGCCGATGTAATGGATAAAGGGATAATAATGTCAGGTGGGTCGTCTTTGCTTAGAAATTTGGACGAATTAATTGCCCAAGCCACTGGGGTATCTACTTATGTGGCTGATGAAGCTTTACTTTGTGTGGCCAAAGGCACAGGTATAGCCTTGGAAAATCTTGATAGTTACAAAAGAAGTATTTTAGCTACTAGATAAATATTATTTATGATTATTGTTATCGAAGCAGCTCATGCCAATAAAAAAAAGAGAACTGGAGTTGAAGAGTATTGCTTTCAGTTTATAGAAAATTTAAAAAAAATTATCCCAACAGAGGATAAAGTTATTTTATATTCTAATAAACCTTTAATAGATGAATTTTCTCCCTTACCAGAGAATTGGCAAGTAAAAATATTAAGCTGGCCTTTGTCAAAATTGTGGAGTCAATTTCGTTTGTCTTGGGAATTTTTATTTTTTAAACCAGATATATTTTTTGCACCCGGTCAACTTATTCCTTTTATCACTCCAAAAAATACTGTTTGCACTATTCACGATAGTGCTTTTATTCCTTGGCCGAAAGTTTATTCTTTTTTTGGTGGTATTTATTTACGCGCAATGAATTGGTGGATTGTTAAAAAAGCCGGGCTTATTTTGACTTCTACTCGTTTTAATGTAAAAGAATTAAAAAAATATTACGGTGGTAAAGTAGAAAAAAAAGTTAAGATTGTACCGCTTGCTTATAACCATAATATTTTTAATGCCGAGAGTATAGTCGAGGCTGAACTTGAGAGTACTTTTAAAAAATATAGTATTAATCCACCGTATTTGATATCAATTGGCAGACTTGAATCCAAAAAAAATACAAGTCGCATTATTCAATCATTTGATGTTATTAAAAAAGATGAAAAGTATAAAGATTTAAAATTAGTTTTAATTGGTCCTCCGGGCTATGGTTACGAAGAAGTTGAAAAAGTGTTAAATAATTCTCCAAATAAAAAAGATATTCTTTTGCCTGGTTTTGTAAAAGGAGATCCTTTAAAATATTTGTTATCCCAAGCCGAAGCATTTGTTTTTCCTTCTTTGTATGAGGGGTTTGGATTGCCAGTTTTGGAAGCCATGGCTTGCGGATGTCCAGTGGTTGTTTCAAAAGACAGTGCTTGCGATGAAGTGGGTGAGAACGTTGTTATAGCGGTTGAACCTACTGATTCCACTGATATTTCTCAAGGAATTTTAAAAATTTTAGAGCGGGAAGATTTGAGGAAGAAATTGGTAGATTTAGGCTTAGAAAAGGTAAAAAATTACAGTTGGGACAAGACTATTAGGCAAAGTTGGACTGAAAGCCTTGCTTTTTTTAAATAGGTATAATAAGATTTAATAGAGCAGTATCACTAGATCCTTGAGGAGGAATTTATGGCGAAGACTAAAAGAAAATTTTCTTTAGGTAGTGGTAAAACCCAGACCCAGAAAGCGGATTGGCCAGCTAATACAAAAATGCTGGTTACCGTACAAGATGGCGGGGTACGTAGGCCAGAAGCTGGCACCCATGTTTGGGTCGTGGGACCCGGTACCGGAGGTCTGCTTGTCAGGGACGGTGGGGGGAACCAACATCTAATGAGTCCCACTCACTTGTG
Source organism: uncultured Gammaproteobacteria bacterium (assembly GCA_964624315.1). Lineage (GTDB taxonomy): Bacteria > Patescibacteriota > Patescibacteriia > Magasanikbacterales > GWA2-37-8 > CAZUWJ01. Next base: position 14,711 of record CAZUWJ010000011.1, on the reverse strand, counting down.
TCGCCTTGGCCTTGACCAGACGGAGAGGTAGCTTATTATTTGTTCTTTCAAAGTTTTTGCCTCGACTATTTTGGTTGGGGCTTTTTTGTTTGCTAAAAACTCTATTTTTTGGTATTATAGACACCGTCATCCTGAGTGAAACGACCGTGTGTCGCCTTAGCTTTAGCGGTGGCTCAAGGATCTAATAGTGTGCTTAAGATTCTTCTCCTTCACCTGTCGGATCAGAATGACAGTTGTCGGCTTTAAAATAAGTACATTTTTTGGCTTAATTTATAACTGTGATAATTGGTCATGAGAAAATTTTAAACTTTTTTGAGAAAGCAATTGAGAACGATCAGTTAGCCCATGCTTATTGTTTTGCTGGTCCGCAAAAAGTTGGCAAAAAGACTGTGGCCTTAAAAATTGCTAAAGATATTTTAAAAACAGAAAATTTAGATAGTAATCCTGATTTTTTCTTGCTAGAACGAGAAATAAATGAAAAAACTGGTAAATTAAAAAAAGAAATTAGCGTGGCTCAGGCTAGAAAATTACGTGGTAGTTTACAGAATTCTTCCTGGAGCGTAGGTGGTTATAAAATAGTTGTTATAGATGAGGCAGAAAAATTAAATGAAGAATCAGCCAATGCTTTATTAAAATCTTTAGAAGAACCAAATCAGAAAATAATTTTCTTTTTATTAACTACTGATGAGGAGGGCATGTTGGACACTGTTAAATCTCGTTGTCAGATATTTAATTTTACTTTGGTAGAGATTCAAAAGATCAGGGATTATTTAAAAGATAAAAAAGACATTGATGAAGAGAGTATTTTAAAATATAGCGAAGGACGTCCGGGGGTAGTGGTTGAAATGATTGAAAATTTGGAATTAGGTCTGTCATTTAAAGAAGCTGATAAATTCTGGTCAGGTTTGATAAATAAACAAGTTTACGAAATTTTCGGGATTTTAGAAAAACATTTAAAAGAAAAAAAAGAGGGGATTGATGGAGTAAAAAATCTATCAGGAGAAATTGATATTTGGGTTTTATCTCTAAGAAAAAAAATGCTCGTTGAGCCAAGTCAAAAGATACAACAAATAATAGATGTGGTTTTAGAAGTAAAAAATAATTTAAACAAAAATATCAATCCAAAATTATTATTAGAAAATTTATTTTTACAAATTAAATAAAAAATATGAGAAGCAAATTACTTACTTTTTTCATTCTGATTGGCTCCTTGGTTTTTTTAGGAGCAGGTTGTATTCAAACTAGTAATACTGCCAATGGTCCGATGGGAGTTTTTAAGTCCATTGATAAGGGAGAAACTTGGGCGACTTCAATGGCTTATCCAACTTTGGGGGGTGTTAAAAGTTTAACTGGTGTAAAAGTTTTTCGTTTATACCAAGACCCAACAGACCCTAATGCTATTTATATGGCCACTAGAGGTCAGGGACTTTTTTATAGTTATGACAGCGGGGCTAGCTGGAGAACCTTTTCTTATTTTGCTAATAAATTTATTTATGGTTTTGCCATTGATACTAAAGACAAATGTAAAATTTATGTGAGCGAGGGTTCTCATATTTATAAGACAATAGATTGCGGTAGGACTTGGGATTTAAAATATACTGAAGAGAGACCAAGCGAGAGACTAGTGTCTTTGGCAGTTGATAGTGGTAATTCCAATATAATTTATGGAGCTAGTTACGGAGGGGATATTATGGTCAGTCGTGATGCCGGTAGTAGCTGGAGTGTCGTAAAACGTTTTAATACTGTTTTGAGTGATATGCAAGCTGACCCCAATCAGTCTGGCAGGGTTTATGTTGCTAGTTATAGAAAAGGATTTTTTAGATCTGATGATGTTGGTGCAAGTTGGAAAAATTTATCGGCCGGTTTGTATGAATATAGTAATGGTTTGTATTTTAATCGTTTGATTTTTAATCCAGCGCAAAAAAATAGTTTATTTTGGGTGTGTAAATATGGTATTTTGCGCTCCAATGATTTGGGTGAAACTTGGTCTGAGATGAAGTTATTAACCCCTCCGGGGAGCGTTAGCATTTTTGGTTTTGCAATTAACCCAGATAATCAAAAAGAAATGTATTATACTGGCACCATCTTGGGAGACCAAAACAAACATGTTAGATCTACTTTTTATAAGACTAATGACGGTGGTGTTAACTGGGTAACTAAAAAATTACCAACTAACACTATTCCTGTTTCTGTCTTGCTTCACAAAGAGCGAGAGGGTTTACTATTTTTAGGATTTATGGTATTAGATTAGTATATTAATTTTTTAATTTTTTAAAATAATATAAAATTTATGAATATAAATGATCAAAGACAGCAGTTTGAAAAGGCAATAGATTTTTTAAAAAATGATATTGCCAATTTGCGCACGGGTCGTGCTAACACTGCTATGGTAGAGGATATTGCGGTAGAAGTTTATGGGGCCAAGCAACCTTTAAAGGCTAGCGCTTCTATTACTGTTGGAGATGCTAAAACTATCAATGTTGAGCCTTGGGATAAAAGTTTGTTAGGAGCGATCGAAAAAGCTATTAGAGATTCTTCTATGGGGATTAATCCAGTGAATGATGGTGTTATGATCAGGGTAATTTTGCCAGAGCTTACTTCAGAGCGTAGAACAGAATTAGCCAAAGTTTTGCATCAAAAATTAGAAAATGCTCGTATTTCAATTCGAAAAATTAGAGAAGATATAAGAGACGAGATAGCTGGTCAAGAAAAAAATAAAGAAATAAGTGAAGATGATAAATATCGTTTTCAAGAAGATTTGGAAAAAGTAGTAAAAGAACATAATGAAAAAGTAAAAGAAGTTGGAGAAAAAAAAGAAGAAGAAATTAATAAAATTTAAATCTATGAGTATTGAGTTAGAAAAAATAGTTTCATTTGCCAAAAGAAGGGGATTTGTTTTTCAATCTTCTGAAATTTATGGCGGGTTGTCTAGTTGTTATGACTATGGCCCGTTAGGAGTTGAATTAAAAAATAATATTAAAAAAGCTTGGTGGAAAGCAATGGTCCAAAGCCGTAATGATGTAGTAGGGTTAGACACTGCCATTTTAACTCCCGAAATAGTTTGGGAAGCTAGTGGTCATTTACAAAGTTTTCACGATCCTTTGGTGGAATGTCAAAAATGCCACCATCGTTTTAGAGCTGATCATCTTTTGGAAGCTAAACAAGCTGAACCAGGGTATGTAAAAGAAGAGCCTTTAGATGTAAAAGATGTAAAATGTCCAGATTGTGGAGGGGATTTAACTGAACCACAAAATTTTAATTTATTAATGAAAACAGGGTTAGGCGTAGTTGAGGGAAAAAAGGATGATGCTTATTTACGTGGCGAAACTTGTCAGGGTATATATTTGAATTTTTTAAATGTAATAGATACTACTCGTAAAAAAATTCCATTTGGTATTGCTCAAGTTGGTAAGGCTTTTCGTAATGAAATAACTACCAAGAATTTTATTTTCCGAACTCGTGAATTTGAACAAATGGAACAACAGTATTTTGTTAAACCAAGTGAATCTGAAAAACATTTTGATTACTGGAGAGAACAAAGATTTAACTGGTATTTGAATTTGGGTATAAAATCAGAAAATATTCGCTGGCGTCAGCACGCTGAAGATGAACGAGCGCATTATGCTTTGGATGCTTGGGATATTGAATATAATTTCCCTTGGAGCGGTTGGAAAGAAATGGCTGGAGTTCATAATCGTGGTGATTGGGATTTGACTCGTCATAGTGAGTATTCTAAAAAAGATTTGTCATATAAAGATCAACAAACTGGTGATAAATTCGTGCCGTATGTTATTGAAACTTCAGATGGAGCTGATAGGGCAGTCTTAATGTTTTTAGTTGATGCTTATGATGAAGTAGAAACTAGAAGCGGTGAAGATGGTGGTAAGCATGAAACAGAAGTAGTTTTGCGTTTGCACAAAAGTTTGGCTCCGATAAAAATTGCTATTTTGCCATTGTCTAAAAAAGAACCTTTGAAAGAATTGGCCTTGGAAATACAAAAAAGTTTATGGGGTGATTATATGACTCAATATGATGAGACTGGTTCAATTGGCAAGCGCTATCGTCGTCAAGATGAGATAGGTACTCCGTATTGTTTGACAGTAGATTTTGATAGTTTGGAAGATAAAAAAGTAACTGTGCGTGATCGCGACACTATGGAACAAGAGAGAATAGATATTACAGAATTACAAAATTATTTTAAAGAAAAGTTTAATTCTTAATTTTAAGATTTATAATTATATTAAAAAATAATATGAAAAATGAAGGTAATTTTGGAGAAAATTTAGTTAAGCAAAATTATGAAGCTTCTAATGATTTAGTTGTTTTGGAGCAAGATTTTGTTTTGTTTTTAGAACAATTAAATAATGACGAGTTGTTAGATAAAGAAAAAAAGGAAATAAAAAGTAAGTTGTCAAAAATATATAAAAAAACTTTGTATTTGATAAAAACTTTTGAATTTGCGACTGCAGAGGAAGGTAAATTGGAAAAACCGGATCAACATATTGTTGAAATGCACAATAAAAATATTTTATCTTTAAATTTTATTAAAGAAAAATTTGAAAAATATAAAGAACAAGAAAATAATTATGACCAAAATTCAGAATCTTAAAAATGGTATAAAATTTATTCCAGTTCCGATAAAGGGCACCAAGGCAATTACTGTCTTGGCTCTTTTTCCTATTGGTTCTCGTTTTGAAACAAAAAATATTTCTGGTATTTCTCATTTTGTTGAGCATTTGATGTTCAAAGGAACAAAAAAAAGACCAACTTATTTAGAGATTTCTCGTGAGCTAGACGCGGTTGGAGCAGAATACAATGCTTTTACCTCAAAAGATTATACCGGTTACTATGTTAAGATAAATAGCAATGATCAAAAACTTGCTTTTGATATGGTTTCTGACATTGTTTTTAACTCTACTTTACCTGAGGAGGAAATAGCCAGAGAAAAAGGAGTGATAGTAGAAGAGTTGCGTATGTATGACGATAATCCGATCATGGCAATAGATAATTTGTTTGAAAGAACTTTTTTTGGTGATTATCCACTTGGCTGGGATGTTGGTGGGGATGAAAAAACAGTCCGTGCTATTTCAAAAAAAGATTTAGATAATTATTATAAAAAATATTATCGTCCAGATAATATGATTTTGGTTGTAGCAGGGGATATAAATAAAAAAGATTTAAAACAAAACTTAAAATATTTTGGGGATATTGCTTTGCCAAAAGTTAAATTGAATAGTAGATATAAAAAATATCAATTTACTAAAGAAAAAAAGTCTTTGCAAAAAAGAGTTGGTGTTAAAACTAAAAAGATAGATCAAACTCACGTAATTTTGGGTTTTCCTGGTTTGAAATACACTGATAAAAAAAAGCCTGTTTTAGCAGTTTTATTATCTGTTTTGAGCGGGGGGATGAGCTCACGACTTTTTGTAGAAGTTAGAGAAAAAAGAGGTTTGGCCTATATGATAAGAGCAGGAAGCGAGAGCTTTGCAGATGTTGGCAATGTTTATGTTCAGGCTGGTCTTGATCCAAAAAGATTGCCAGAGGCTTTAAAAGTAATAAAAGATGAATTGCTAAAAATTTCAACAGAAAAAGTTGATAAAAAGGAATTGAAAAGTGCAAAGAAAAATATTGCCGGGCATATTGCCTTGGCTATGGAGGATAGTAGTTTTCAGGCTGCTTGGCATGGTAAAAAAGTTTTGACAGGAGTTGGCCTGACTACTTATGCAGAAGAAATTAAAAAATTAAATAAAGTGAGCGCAGAAGATGTGCAAAGCTTGGCTAAACAACTATTTGATTTTGATAAAATGCATTTGGCAGCCATCGGTCCTTTGAGTAGTCAAAAAATAATGAGCATGTTAAAATAATAAGAGTATTTTTGTTGATTTAGTAATAAAACCTAAAAAATTACATTAAGTCTAATAATTACTGTCATCCCGGGTGAGTCACTGTCATCCTGAGTGAAACGAAGGATCTAACAACGAACTTAAGATTCTTCGCTCCACTCAGAATGACAACCGGGCTCTGCTTAGAATGACAGCCTTTCTCGTAGTTTAACAAAATTTTAAATTTTACAAAATTATAATATGAAAAAAATATATCTTTTTGCCAATTGGAAAATGTATCTAGATTATGATGAGAGCAATATCTTGGCTAATGCTATTGCCCTTGCTGTTAAAGATTTTTCTCCCAATACAGAAATGGCTATTTTCCCGAGTAGCATCGCTTTTTATCCAGTTTGCCAAGTTTTATCTGATGTTGGCATAGGTTGCGGTCCTCAAAATGTATATTGGACAGAAAAAGGTGGATACACCGGAGAGGTTTCAGCTGAAATATATAAAATGGCTGGAGCAAAATATTCTTTGGTGGGCCATTCAGAAAGAAGATATGTTTTTGGAGAGACAGAAGAAGAGATAAATAAAAAAATGCAAAGTTGTCTTGACTGGAATTTAACCCCAGTTTTATGCGTGGGAGAAACCAGAGAGCAAAGAAATTCTGGAGAGACTGATGCTATAATTAAAGAACAAATAACGTCTGCTTTAAAAGATTTAGATTTGAAAGATTTAGTTATAGCCTATGAACCAGTTTGGGCAATTAGTAAAGGCGTGGGTAAAGATCAGGTTGGACAACATTGCGATGATAGTGAAGCAGAGAAAATGCATAAATTTATTATCAAAGAAGTAACTGCATTATTTCCAGCTGTTAAACCGATTTTATTATTTGGTGGTAGTGTCCGTCCAGATACTGTAAAATATTATTTAAAAATGCCACATATTGATGGGGTTTTAGTAGGGGCCGCCTCTACTAAACTTGACAGTTGGCTTAAAATAATACAAGCTGTTTAATATGTATCATATATTTTTCTTAGTTTTAATTTTATCTGCTCTAGGAGTAG
>CAZUWJ010000011.1:0-7719 GCA_964624315.1 uncultured Gammaproteobacteria bacterium | reverse complement strand
TTTAATATGTATCATATATTTTTCTTAGTTTTAATTTTATCTGCTCTAGGAGTAGTGTTTTATATCTTCTGGAATAAATTGCCTCAGATTAAAAATCTTGAAGTTGATTTGTTGCCCGAAGAAAAAGCCAGTAAAATAAAACAAGAAATGATAAATAAAAAGATAGAAAAGCATGGTAAAGAATTACACGAACAATGGATAAAGTATATGCAACCACTCCGAAAGCTTTGGGGTAAGTTTCAGTTAAAATTTAGAATATATGTGGGTAAGATTCAAAATTTATTACACCACGAACAAAAACAAGAAAAAGACGAGGTTAGTGCCAAGTCAGAACCAGAAGTGGTAGAAGAAAAAATAATTAGTGTAGAAGAAAAAGATGTAATTAATTCTTTACTTAAAAAAGCAGAAGAAAGTTTGAAACAAGAAAATTATCAAAAGGCTGAAGAATATTTTATAAAAATAATAAAACAAGATCCGAAAAGTGTCTCTGCCTACCGAGGATTGGGTGATACTTATTTACTGCAGGGTAGTTTAGAAGAGTCTAGAGAAACATATCGGTTTGTGTTACAACTTGATAATGAAGATGAAGGAGTGCTGGTAAGATTAGCTGAGATGGCTGAGGGACAGGGATATTTGGAAGAAGCGGTAGATTATTACGAAAGAGCAATTTTGGTTAATGATTCTTTTGCTAGTCGTTTTTATAAGATAACAGGTTTGTTGTTTAAGCTAGAAAAATATGAGAGTGCTAAAGAATCAATTTTACAAGCGGTAAAACTAGAGCCAAAGAACCCAAAATATATTGATTTATTTTTGGAGATTGCTATAATATTGCAGGATAAAATAAAAGCACAGGAGTTGTATGATTTGTTGAGAGCGGTTAATCCTGATAATCAAAAATTAGAAGAGTTCAAAATACGTATAGCAAAATTAAATTAACGCCGTTGTAGCTCAGTTGGTAGAGCAACGCCATGGTAAGGCGTAGGTCTCGGGTTCAAATCCCGACAACGGCTCCAATTAAAACTCTAGGAATAGAGTTTTTTGAATATCTCCGTTCCTCTGAGACTTTGGATCATTTGTATCCAGGGTCTCTTTTTTTATGTAAAATAAAATTAAAACAGCGTTTTTTATTTTATAAAAAATCAAAATTGTGCTATTATAAAAGAAATAAATATTAAAAATTACATGTCATTTAGAGAAAGTCCAATAATATATTTAAATTCAAAACTTTGGCACTATTCAAAAGGCAATCGTAAAAACGTTGTTTTGTATGTGACCTTATTTTTGTTTGCTAACGTTGTCGGTTCACTAGAGCCTCTTTTGGTTGGTTTTATTTTAAATACAATTCAAAAATTTGGATTAAGCATGGAGAGTCTTCCAAAAATTGCTATTCTATTAAGTCTTTTTATTGTACTACAAGTTGGCTTTTGGATTTTTCATGGACCAGCCAGAGTAATAGAAACTAAAAATGCTTTTTTAGCTCGTGCAAATTATAAAAAATATCTTTTGGGAGGAACGATGAGTTTACCGGCTGACTGGCACGCAGATCATCACTCAGGCGACACAATTGATAAAATAGAAAAAGGGACGCGTGCGCTGTATCACTATGCCGAAGATTCGTTTATGGTTATTGAAATGTTTATTAAATTTTTTATTTCATATTTTGCTCTTACTTATTTCAACATACACGCAGGATACATTGTTCCTTTGATGGTTATTATAACTTTGGGTATAATACTCCGATTTGATAAAGTTTTAGTTGGTCAATATCATAAATTATTTAAAGTAGAAAATAAAATATCAGAAAAGATTTATGATGCACTTAGTAATATTACTACAGTGGTTATTCTCCGAATCGAAAAATTAATCTTAAGCAGTGTTTGGAAAAAGATGCTTAGTCCGTTTAGTCTTTTTTCTAGCAATACCAAGATAAATGAAGTGAAGTGGTTTTTGGTTTCAATTTGTACGGCGTTTATGACTTTTTTTATTCTTCTTACATTTATATTCTTTAATATTAAGGCCGGGAATATTGTTTTAGTTGGCACTATTTATATATTGTATGGATACGTAGGGAGGATAAATCACTTATTTTTTAATTTTGCTTACATGTATGGAGATATAGTAAGGCAAAAAACCGCTGTTTTAAATTCAGAAATAATAGCCAAGGAGTTTAAAGATGATGATAAAGTTGATGATATAAAGCTTGGTAAAAAAGATTGGCATAAGATTATTATAAAAAAATTAAATTTTTCTTATCACACAGAAAAGAAAGCAGAGTTACATTTGAGAGATGTTAGCTTGGAAATTTTAAAAGGACAGAAGGTCGCTTTTATAGGAGATAGCGGAAGTGGTAAAACAACCATACTCAAGGTAATGAGAAGTTTGTATCAGGCCAAAAGCGGAGAAGTTTATTTGGATGATAAAAAGTTAAAAAATAAATTTAATTCTATTGCAGAAAGTATTGCACTCATACCCCAAGAGCCAGAAATTTTTGCAACAACAATCAAAGAAAACATAACCTTGGGTTTAACAAGAAAAATAGATGTGATAAATGCATACTTAGGTATGGTTAATTTGAAAGAAGTAGTAGAAAAAATGCCAAATAAATTAAATTCATCCATAGTTGAAAAAGGTGTGAACTTAAGCGGGGGAGAAAAACAGCGCTTGGCTCTAGCTCGGGGGTTGATGGCGGCAGAGGATAAAGAGATAGTGCTTCTTGACGAACCAACAAGTAGTGTTGATTCGGGAAATGAACTTAGGATTTATAAAAGCGTGTTTACCAAGTTTGAAGGCAAAACAATTATTTCCTCAATTCATCGTTTACATTTACTTAGTTTATTTGATAACATTTATTTTTTTGAAAATGGTAAGATTATTGCAAATGGGAATTTACAAGAACTTCTAAAAACTTCAGAAAAGTTTAAGGATATTTGGGAAAAGTATAAGGTTAAGAATAAATAGTATAACTAAAAAGTAGTTTTTAGTATTATAGCATCCGTACGGTTAATAGTACGGTTAATCGTACGGATAAATTTAATTTATAAAATATATGTCTAGGAGAAAATTAGAAGATCGTTTTATACGTAAAGTATTTGATAAAAAAGGTAGTAGGTGTATAGTTATTCCAGCAGAGATTATTAGAGGGTTAAGGATAAAAGAAGGTCAGAAGTTGGAATTTAGTCTAAAAGGTAAGACGATCCAAATAAAAGATTGGAAAAAATAGGCTAGAATTTGTTTTTTGTTGGTTTTGCCTTTAATTTAGGTTAATTTTGTTATTAACATTTAAATGCTTGATTTTTATTTCTGTCTATGTTATAATTTTTTTGCTGTTTTTATTTAAATATGCCACCTTAGCTCCCCATACAGTAGAGCCTGTTGGCTCACTGTAGGGCAAGAGTTTCGAGGTATAATAAGTATAGCAATTTTATAGTTTGTTATTTAAGAGAATTTAATTGCCACCTTAGCTCAGTTGGTAGAGCAACACTTTTGTAAAGTGAAGGTCCTGGGTTCGAGTCCCTGAGGTGGCTCTAGATGGGTCGGTACCAAAGTGGTCAACTGGGGCAGACTGTAAATCTGCTGGCTCCGCCTTCGTAGGTTCAAATCCTACCCGGCCCACTAAATAACTATGAAATTAAGTAATATAGTTATTTAATAGACAATAAATTTTATAAATTTTTAAACGAATATATATGTCACAGGACAACCTGATCAAAATGCAGTGCACCGAGTGCAAGCGTACAAATTATTTTTCTAGAAAAAATAAGAAAACTATTAAAGATCGCTTGGAACTAAAAAAGCTTTGTAAGCATTGTGGAAAACATACATTACACAAAGAAACCAAATAAATTTGAGGGGCAGGATAGACTCCTACCTTTTAAATTATATGGGCGAGTGGTGAAGTGGCCTTCGGCCCTACGGGACCGCACGCCCGGAGAGCCTTCGGCCCTACGGGACCGCACGCCCGGAGGGTATCACAATAGTATGAATTATTTTTATATATTACAAAGTCAAATTGATGATTCTTTGATATTTTGGAAGTACGATAGATTTAAAAAATAGATTAAAGGAGCACAATGATGGTAGGTCTAAATATACTAAAAATAAAAAACCTTGGAAGTTGGTTTATTATGAAGCTTATTTAAATTTAAAACAAGCGCGTTACAGAGAATGGAAAGTTAAAAATAGTGCACATGAATATAAAAAGTTAAAAGAAAGAATTATGGGCGAGTGGTGAAGTGGTATCACATAGGTCTCCAAAACCTTTGTCGTGGGTTCGATTCCTACCTCGCCTGCAAGTAAAAACGTAATTATTATAAATTACGTTTTTATTTTTAAATTTGAATAGCAGTAAGTTGACTTTTTTATAATTTTAGTTTATTATTTAATATCTCTCTAAAAAAGAGATTAATACAAAAACAAGGTATGTAATTAAGGAGGATAAGTGTGGAAAATATAATTCTAGATTGGCCAAAACTTTGGGCAGTTTTGTTCATAGTTTTGTCAGTAGTTGCAGTTTTGCTTTTCACCCCAAAAAGGGTGTTGCGCAAAGTCGCTATGTCGTTGGGTTTGTCACCCAACATGGTAACCGTAATTCGTATCCCGTTGCATTATGTCGGGATGGGTCTTGCCCGTTTGGGCTTGCTTCACTGGGCATCTTTGCTTTTGTCGTTGTCCTGGATGTTGGACAATACAGACGGAAAGTTGTCTAGGGCCAATGGCGGAACTATTAAGACAGATTTTGATGATGACCCAAGTTGGCAGACCTTTAAATCTGAATTTGGACACCATGGTAAAACATCAATTGGTGCTTGGATGGATCCGCTTGCTGACAAGCTACAAAGTTTGCCGACTCTGGGGCGATTGGCATTTTGGGAAAAAGCGCTCGACTGGCGTTTGTATCTCGTAATGCTCGTAGCTGATGTGATTGGCACAGGTATGCGACCGCCGTTTTTAAACGACGGAGCGTTGGAGAGGGCGGAATTAACCTGGTTAAAAAAGGTAGCTGCCACTTGGCTTGGTAAAACCAAAGCAACTTTCCAATTCCTGACAATTGGTGCCTGGGTGTTCCAATATTTGGGTATTTTAAATCCAGAAGTTGGTTTGCCGGGGTTCTTCCTAGCTTTCGCCACCATATTTGCTTGGTTGAGTGTTTTTTCAAAACTCAACTGGGGTTATATGTGGCGACGACTTCTTCAAACCGTGTGAAAGGAAATAGTCACAGGGGCTCTGCGGAGCCCTTGTTTTTTTGTCTTAAAAAAGTTATTATATATTTGTAATTATTAAGTATAAATATATGGTTACTGGCCGTCGTCATGCGGGGTTTTATGGGGCTGTAGAAGGACCGCCCCCTTTACGCCCAGCGCGTGAGGAAAAATTGGATATGGAACTTGTCAATTTTGAAAAAAACAAAACTTCTAAACCAGAGAAAAGAAATGCGGGATTGCACAAAGTTGTTGAAGCACCACCTCGCTCTCATCCTAAACACGATGCAGGGACATTTGAAGCTATTCCAGATCCAGCTGAATCTGCTACAGATCCAGCAATAACAGAAATTCGAGCACGGATAGAAAATATGCCAGATGATGAGTAAGATTAATAAATTTAAAATTAAAAAATAACACGCTTTGTATAAGCGTGTTATTTTTTATAAAAATTTGATGTTTACAGCTATTTGTTGTAATATTATAAATATGAAAAAAATAAAAAAACCAGAAATAATGAGTCCGATTCGTGATTGGGGTTCTCTAGAAGCTTGCAAAGATTATGCTGATGCGGTCTATTTTGGTGTGTCCATGCTTACTATGCGTGCCAATGCTAATACTTTTAATTTAAAAAATATTGGCAAGTTTGTAAAAAAATGTCATGAATATAAAATAAAAGCATATTTAACTGTTAATACTGTAATATATAATGGTGATATAAAAGAAGCAGAAAAAGTAGTTAAAAAAGCAAAAGAGGCAGGGGTAGACGCTTTGATTGTTTGGGATCCGGCAGTAATTCAAATATCTAAAAAATATAAACAAAAGTTTTTTATTTCTACTCAAGCTAACATTTCTAACTGGGAATCAACTTTGTTTTATAAAAAACTTGGAGCAAGCAGGGTGGTGTTGTCCAGAGAGATGACTCTGAAACAAATACAAGAAACAAAAAAGAAATTAGGTAGTTTTGAGATTGAAACTTTTGTGCACGGTGCTATGTGTGTTTCTATTTCTGGCCGTTGTTTATTGTCCGCTTATTTATATGGCAAATCAGCTAACTGTGGTTCGTGTGCTCAGCCTTGTCGCAAAGAGTGGTTTTTGACAGATGGCGAGGGTAATAAAATAGCGAATGAAGGAAAATATTTTTTAAACGCCAAAGATCTTTGCATGATTGAATATGTACCTGAACTTATTAAATCAGGTATTAGTTCTTTTAAAATAGAAGGTCGCAGGCGAGATCCGAGATATATTGAGGTTACTAGTCGTTGTTATCGTGAGGCGGTTGATGCTTGTTTTGCCGGAACTTTTACAAAAGAAAAAGCAGAAGCTTGGAAAAAAGAATTAGCCGGGGTATATAACAGAGGATTTTCTACGGGTTTTTATTTTGGAGAACCTGGTCCAGCTGGCATTAGTTATGATCATACTGGTAATATGGCTACAACCAAGAAAGTATTATTGGGTAGAGTGAGCAATTATTTTGCTAAATTAGGGGTAGCGGAACTAACTTTGGATCACAAGGGCTTAAAAGTGGGGGACAGTATTGTGATTGAGGGTAATGATGTTTATTTTGAACAAAAGGTTGGGTCTTTAGAAATTGATTCAAAAAGTATTAAAAAGGCTCAAAAAGGTGATAAAATAGCTATCAAAATGGATAAAAAAGTTAAGAAAAACAATCAAATTTCTGTGTTGGTTGATATTATTTAGCTAACTTGATATTTATTCTCAATTATGATAAAATAATCGGGCTAAAAAAAGCCCTTATTTTTATTTATTTTTAGACAAAATATGTCATTTTTAAACAAGATTTTGGGAGATCCAAATGAGAAGGCTCTAAAAGCAATGAAACCGACTATAGAGCAAATAAACAGTCTAGAACCTGAGATTGAAAAGCTTAGCTTAGATGAACTAAAAAACAAAACTCAAGAATTTAAAGATAGACTAAAAAAAGGTGAAACTTTGGATGATATTTTACCCGAAGCTTTTGCTGTTGTTCGAGAAGCTTCAAAACGTTTAACTGGCATGCGTCATTATGACGTTCAGTTGATTGGTGGTATAGTTTTGCATCGCGGACAAATATCTGAGATGAGAACTGGTGAAGGTAAAACTTTGGTAGCTACTTTGCCCATCTATTTAAACGCTTTGTCAGGCAAAGGCGTACATTTGGTTACGGTGAATGATTATTTAGCAAAACGTGATGCTGTCTGGATGGCTCAAATTTATGATGCTTTAGGTTTGACAGTTGGTGTGATACAAAATTTATTAACTTCTTATCGTTACAAAAGCACACCAGATATTGCCGAAGATTCTCTTACTGATGAGGAAAGAGATAAAACAGGAATGTTTAAAGTTGAAGATGAATATCTTGAAAGTTGTACTAGAAAAGAAGCTTATGATTGCGATATAGTTTATGGTACTAATAATGAATTTGGTTTTGATTATTTGCGTGACAACATGGTTCAAATCAAAGATCAAATGTCTCAAAGAGATTTCAATTTTGCCATAGTGGATGAAGTTGATTCTATTT
>CAZUWJ010000010.1:0-21143 GCA_964624315.1 uncultured Gammaproteobacteria bacterium | reverse complement strand
ATTACTGAAACAGCAATACTCCCAACAGCTACTGCCAAAACACCGGCAATCCAAAATAAATAATTTTTTACCAAAAAATTCCAACGTGATTTTGGCTTTATATCTTCGGTCTTAATTTTATCTAATACATCTTTACTTATGTTCATACATTTTATTTTTTAATATTTCTTCTTTTAATTTTTTCTTAGCCCTATTCATCAGAGTGCCCACTGTCCCAATCGGTTTTTTCAAAATATCTGAAATTTCTTTATAATCTTTTTCTTCCAAATACTTTAAAACCAAAACTTCTCTATATTTTTTATCCAAATTAGCTAAAAACCCTTGAATTTCATCTTTTAAAATATTTTTGTCTACACTATTATCAACCTCCAAACTATTAACAATATTTATCAAATCTTGTTCTTCATAATAATACAGTGGCCTAGCTTTTATTTTTCTAATCTCACTAACAACCTGATTATGGGCAATCCTGTAAATCCAAGAAGAAAATTTTAATTTAGGATCAAAACCATTTAAATTATAATAAGTCTTAACAAAAACTTCTTGTAGCAAATCCTCCGCATCTTGCAAGTTTAGACCAGAAATACGTCTAATATAGTAAAGAAGCTGTTTTTCATACCTATTCATCAGATACAAAAAATGATCCGCCTGTTCTAAGGAAAATTTAACTAACTCAATATCAGTTTTTTGAGCGTAATCTGACATATATATATTACGTATAATACCTACATTTTCTTTCAATTACAAATATTGTTTTATTGCCTGTTTAAAAAAAATATGATATTATTTATATGTTTTTAAAAGATAAAAAGTACTATGATAATAGATGGACATGCTATTGCTGAAAAGATACTAGAAAGAACTAAAAATAAAGTAAAAGAACTAAACAACAAAGGTATTGATGTTGCTTTGGCAGTTATTTTAGTTGGAAATGATAAGCCCTCCCAATCTTATGTAAAACACAAAGGGCTAAGTGCAAAAAAAGTGGGTATAAAATTTAAATTATATAAATTTGACTCAGATATATCAAAAGAAGAATTAATAAAACAAGTAAAAGATATTCAAAATAATCCAAAACTAACAGGTTTAATAGTGCAACTCCCTCTGCCTGAACCTCTTTATACAACAGATGTATTAAATGCTATTAACCCAGAAATAGATGTGGATTGTTTAACTGATGTTAACTTGGGAAAACTTGTGATGAAAACCAACACAATAGTTCCGCCTACTCCAGGAGCAACTATAACCATTTTAAAAGAAATCAGCATAGATTTAGTTGGAAAAGATGTTGTTATAATTGGCACGGGCGCTTTAGTAGGTAAACCACTCGCCATTATGATGATGAATGAAGGTGCAAGCATCACAACTCTAAATAGCAAAACTAAAAATACCAAAGAAAAATGCTTGAGAGCAGATATAATAGTCTCTGGAGTTGGTAAAAAAGATTTGGTGAGAGGTAATATGATAAAAGAAGGTGCGGTAGTAATAGATACTGGAGTGGATTTTGAAAATGGTAAAATGTATGGTGATGTAAACGTAGAAGAAATAAACAAGATAGCAAGCTTTGTAACCCCTACTCCCGGTGGAGTTGGACCAAACACTGTTGCACGATTACTCTGGAACACAGCAGTCTGTGCTGAAAAAAAATATTTATAAATTTAATTACTTTAATATATCAAAAACATGAACTCACAACTAACTATTATAGTCGGAGCTCAATGGGGGGATGAAGGTAAAGGCAAAATTACTGATTATTTTGCTGAAAATGCCGATTTTGTGGCACGTTTCCAAGGGGGAAACAACGCCGGACACACAATCATCGTAGACAACAATACTTACAAGCTACATCTGATACCCTCAGGTGTTTTATATTCCCACACCACTTCTATTATAGGCAACGGTGTTGTTGTAGATCCAAAAGTTTTATTATCAGAAATAAAAGAATTAGAAGAACGAGGAATCTCTGTTAATTTAAAAGCTAGTAACCGTGCCCATGTCATCATGCCTTATCATATAACCATGGACGAAGCTTTGACTCTACACCAAGGCAAACTTTCAGCTGGCTCAACCAAAAGAGGTATAGCGCCAGTTTGCGCTGACAAATCTTTTAGACACGGCATCAGACTGGGAGATTTATTGGAACCAGAAATGTTTAAAGAAAAATTAGAAAAATCATACTTTTTTAATAAAAATGTAATTGAAAAAGTTTTTGGAATGAAATTTGAAAAAACTTTAAATGAAATTTATAATGAATATTTAGAATACGGAAAGAAATTAAAAAAATATATAGATGACACAGATCTAATATTATACAAAGGTTTTAAAGAAGGTAAAAATATATTATTTGAAGGAGCCCAAGGAATGTCACTAGATGTAGATTACGGTGTCTACCCTCATACCACCAGCACCAATGTCATGGCTGGACACATATCAGTCGGCACTGGAGTTGGATATAACACCAAAGCAAAAATAATCGGATTAGTAAAAGCCTATGTTAGTCGTGTGGGAGAAAGTCCATTTGTAACAGAACTAACAGGCGAAATAGGAGATAATCTACGAGAAAAAGGCCATGAATATGGCACTACTACCGGCAGGCCTCGTCGTGTCGGTTGGCTTGATTTAGTACAAATAAGACAATCTGTGCGTGCCAACGGGCTTACTGATATTGCTCTAACTAAGCTTGATATTTTAAATGGTTTTCCAGAAATAAAAGTATGTACTGCTTATAATATTAATGGCAAACAAGTGCACGAAATACCAGCCAGTTTAAGCGAACTTCGCCAAGCAACCCCTGTTTACGAAACTTTACCAGGTTGGGAAGATCTAACACCTGAAAAAGTTGAAGAAATACTAAAAAATGGCTACGATGCTTTGCCTGAAAATATTAAAAAATATATAGAATTTATTGAAAAAAAGATTGAATGTCCAGTCAATATAATTTCATTAGGGCCAAAAAGAAGAGAGACTATTATTAAATAGCCCTCTATTATGTTTACTAAAGATACAATTGATCTTAATTCTTTGAACGAAGAAGAATTAAAAGAAAAATTAAAAGAATATAAACTTGCTCTAACACCAGAGGAAGCTTTAAAAGTACAAAATGAAATCTTAAAACGCCCCCCTTCTATAACCGAATGTATTTTGTGGTCTATTCAGGGATCAGAGCACAGCTCTTACAAATCATCTAGAGAATTTTTAAAACAACTCCATACTACTGGGCCAAATGTTATTTTAGGGCCATGTGAAGATGCCGGTATAGTAGAAATTGCCAAAGACAACAATGGTGATAAATATGGTATTGTGATGAGTCATGAATCCCACAACCACCCTTCACAAATAGTTCCTTATGAAGGAGCCGCCACTGGTATCGGTGGTAATGTTAGGGATGTTTGTTGTATGGGTGCAAAAGTTATTGCCACAGGAGATCCATTGCGTTTTGGAGATATAAAAAAAAACAAAAGCAAGTGGATACACGAAGGAGTAGTTTCTGGTATTGCTGGCTATGGCAATCCTATCGGCGTACCGAACCTTTGTGGTGACTTATACTACGATGAAAGCTACAATGAAAATTGTTTAGTAAATGTTCTAACACTAGGTGTTTTAAAAGAAGATGAAATAATACATTCTTTTGCTCCAAAAGATTCTATTGGCTATGAACTAGTTTTAATAGGCAAGCCAACGGACAATAGTGGCTTTGGCGGTGCTTCATTTGCTAGTTTAGAATTAAAAGAAGAAGAAAAAGAACAAAACAAAGGAGCGGTACAAGAACCAAACGCCTTTTTAAAAAGACACATACTAAAAGCGACCTACGGACTTTACAAAATTTTAAAAGAAAAAAATCTATTATCAAAAGTTGGTTTCAAAGATTTAGGAGCCGGCGGTATTGCCTGTGCATCAGTTGAGTTAGCCGACAGCGTTGGTTTGGGAGCTGAAGTTTATCTGGACAAAATCCACAAATCAATGGAAGGCTTACATCCTGGTGTAATTTTGTGTAGCGAAACACAAGAAAGATTTATGTGGGCCTGCGATCCTAAAATAACAAACCTAATAGTGGGTCACTACAATAAAACTTTTGATCTGCCAAATGTTTCTGCTGGAGCTATGGCTAGCGTGATTGGTAAAATTCGTAAAGATGGACAATACATTGTTTACAATGGTGAAGAAGAAATTATTAATGCCAAAGCTATTCAAGTTACTCAAGGTTTACACTACAATCGCAAGTACACTAACCCTAACAAACAATTTACTGAACCCAACCTACCTCAACCACAAAACTACAATGAAACTTTCTTAAAAATATTGGCTCATGAAAATATTTGTTCTCGTGAAGCGGTCTATGAACAATATGACAAACAGGTGCAGGAATTATATGTTATTGAGCCAGGCAAAGCTGATGCTGGGGTTATGCAACCATTTAAAGATGAAAAATACCCAGAAGAAATTAAAAATATTGGCATTGCACTAAAGGCTGATCAAAATCCACGTTATGGTAAAATTAATGCCTATTGGGGAGCGGTCAATTCTGTTTGTGAAGTAATGAGAAACATCGCGTGTGTTGGAGCCACTCCTCACGCCCTAACAGATTGTTTATGCTACGGCAATCCAGAAAAACCAGAACAAATGTGGGAATTCGTAGAAGGAGTACGTGGAGTATCAGAAGCGGGTAAAAATCTACATCTAAAAGACAACCCTGACTCCCCTGTTCCAATTATTTCTGGTAATGTATCTTTTTACAATGAAGCCAAAGGTAAGCCAATTGCTCCGTCAGCTGTTATTGGCTGTCTTGGAAAATTAAAAGATGTTAAAAAAGCAATTACCATGAGTTTCAAATCTACGGACTCTTTGATTTTGATGACAGGAAAAAGAAAAGACGAATTAGGCGGTAGTGTTTATTATCAAATTAATAATGAGCTTGGAGCCAATATTCCAAAACCAAAATTTGAAGAGGTAGAAAATGAAATTTTTGCTATAACAGATGCGATTGATGAAAAAATAATTTTAGCAACCCATGATATTTCTGACGGAGGAGTTGCCACAACTTTGGCAGAAATGAGTTTTGAAAATGAAATCGGACTAGAAGTCAATTTATCACACTATCATTCTGAGGAATCGAAGAATCTAAGAAATGATAAAATTCTATGGAGTGAAACCGGCGGATTTGTTTTTGAAATAAAACCAGAAAATTTAACTGAGGTAAAAGAAATCTTCAAAAAACGAAATGTGGAAGTTTTTGAAATTGGAAAAACTACTGATAAAAAAGAAATAAGTATTAATAATTTAGTTAATTGTTCTTTAAAAGAAGCCAAGAATATTTGGAAAGAAAGTTTAAGAGAAAAATTGGGATAAAAAAAGCGCAAGAAAATAATAATATCCTGCGCTCGCCTGGTGATGAACATGATGTTACTCCGAGTTAGCATAGTCCAAAAACATCTGTGCCACTTCCCGCATAGCCTTTCTTTTCTCAGGAGTTACATTGGCATTTATATCGCTTCCATCAAGCCAATGTATTACAAGACCGTTTTGAGGATTATACGAAACCCTCAGATCCTCCTTTTTACCATTAACACGTATGTTGCAGGTAAAAGATTCCATCCTATCCTCCGATCGTCAAAGGTTAAAATTAAAGAACACTTTATAAAATTATAAAATAAAAAACATAATCCGTCAACTAATATGTCAATAACTTATAAAAATTCAGGAGTAGATATCGAAGCCGGCAGTGAGACTGTCCGTCGCATAAAAGACAAAGTAAAATCTACTTTTACCAAAAATGTATTAACCGGTATTGGCGGTTTTGGTGGTCTTTTCGACTTTCACGAAGCTACCAAAAATTACAGCCATCCAGTTATGGTGCAAAGTATAGACGGAGTTGGAACCAAACTAATCATTGCCCAAAAAATGAATAAATTTGATACAGTAGGCATGGACATTGTTAATCACTGCTCTGACGACGTTTTGGCTATGGGGGCACGACCTTTAACTTTTCTTGACTATGTTGCCAACGAAACTTTAAATCCTGAAATAATGGAACAAATTGTTACTGGAATGGTAACGGCTTGTAAAAAGTCTGGTATTTCTCTAGTGGGAGGTGAAACAGCCGAAATGCCCGGAACATATTTGCCCAATGAACACGACATTGCTGGCTGTATCACTGGCGTAGTTGAAAAAGATAAAATCATTACTGGAGAAAATATTAAAGAAGGAAACATTATATTAGGTTTTGCTTCAAACGGATTACACACAAATGGATATTCTCTAGCTAGAAAATTATTTTTTGAAATTGGAAAATTTGATGTAACTGATAGACACGAAAAACTAAACAAAACTATTGGAGAAACCCTCCTTGCTCCACACATAAATTACGTAAACCCCATAGTAGATATAATAGACAGTAATATACAAATAAATGGCATCGCTCATATAACTGGAGGCGGTTTTATAGATAACATCCCCCGCGTTTTACCAGAAAATTTAGACGCTGAGATTGCCAAAGGCGCTTGGCCTGTACTTCCTGTTTTTGAAGTAATGCAAGAACTAGGAGAAATTGAAGAAAACGAAATGTACAGGAGCTTTAACATGGGCATTGGTTTAACAATAATTATAAATGAAACTGACAAAGAAAAAACACTAGAAATAATCAAACAACATCCAGAATACAAAGTATATGAAATTGGAAAAGTAATAAAAGGCAATAAAAAAGTGATATTAAAATAATATGAAAATAGCAATCATACAATTTCCAGGATCTAATTGCGAAAGCGAATCAATCCGAGCAATAAAACAAGCTGGAATGGAAGCCGAAGAATTTTTATGGAATCAAAATCCAGATGAATTAAAAAACTTTGACGGATTTTTTATTGTTGGTGGCTTTTCTTATGAAGACAGATCTCGTTCTGGAATTATTTCTTCACTTGATCCACTGATGGATTATATAAAACAAGAAAACGAAAAGGGTAAGCCAATCTTGGGGGTCTGTAACGGGGCTCAAATTCTAGTTGAATCAGGTATA
This sequence comes from uncultured Gammaproteobacteria bacterium, assembly GCA_964624315.1. GTDB lineage: Bacteria > Patescibacteriota > Patescibacteriia > Magasanikbacterales > GWA2-37-8 > CAZUWJ01. The sequence continues at coordinate 14,134 of CAZUWJ010000010.1, read as the reverse complement.
GTGCCAGGTTTAAAAGATTATCAAAAAACTATGGCTTTGGCGGTAAACAAACGCATTAAAGATAATAAAATATTAGGCACTGGGTTTTATAACGCTTGGACAAATGTAATGTTATCAACTCCTACCGATTCTTGTGCATTTTCTTTAAATTTTAAAGAAAACGAAATTATGAATATTCCCCTAGCCCACGGCGAAGGCAGATTTATTATCCCTGAAAAACTTTTAACAGAGTTAATTAGTAACAACCAAGCTGTTTTTAGATATTGTGATGAAAATGGAAAAATACACGAAGACTTCCCTACCAATCCAAACGGAGCCGTTTACAATTTGGCAGCCGTATGTAATAATCAAGGTAACGCCATGGCCATAATGCCACATCCTGAACGCACCCCAAACGGACAAAAAGTTTTTACTTCAATGCGAGATTTTATTACTAATAAAAAAGGAATAAAAATCAAAGAAATTAATTTTAAACCAGAGGAATGCAAAATAAATAAATTTGTTAATCAAGAAAATTCAACTGAGTTTTTTGTAAAATTAATCATCACAGATAACGAAGCAATGACTGTACAAAATGCCTTAAAAAATAAAGGAATAAATGTAGAAATAAAAAAGTTTAACCATTGGGAAATAATACCAGAAGAAAATGTAGAATTACCAATTGAAACAATAAAAAAATCAGGTGAATTATATAATAGTAACAAAGAAACATTAACTGAAAAACTTGAGGAACAAAAACAAAATACTATTAAAATTTTAGTCCGCTATCGCGATGATTTTGTAGGTCAATCAAAACTAGATACATTAATAAAACGTTTTGACGCTAAAAACATTAAAAACATTAAAAAAGGTATTTTGTGGGAAATAATTACCAACGACAATCCTGATGAAATATTAAACAAAATTATAGAATCCAGAATATTATTTAATGAATTTAGCCAAAAAGCCTGGATATATTAAAATAAAAATATGAACTACAAAGAAATTATAAAAGAAAATTTAAATATTTGTTTGACTGAAACTAATTTGGATTTACCAAATAAAAAAATTGGCAAAGTTAGAGATAGTTATGAACTGGAAGATAAAATGATTTTAATTACCACAGACAGACAAAGTGCGTTTGATAGAATTTTAGCATCTATTCCTTTTAAAGGACAAGTCTTGAATCAAACGAGTGCTTGGTGGTTTGAGCAGACTAAACACATAGTTGATAATCATATAATTGATGTTCCTGACCCGAATGTGACAGTTGGAAAAAAATGCACTGTGTTCCCTGTTGAATTTGTGGTTCGTGGTTATATCACTGGCACGACCGACACGTCTGCTTGGATCAATTATAATTCTGGTGTACGAGAATTTTGTGGAAATACGCTACCTGAAGGTTTAAAAAAGAATCAAAAATTTGACACCCCAATTGTCACACCTACCACAAAAGCTGACGATCACGATAGGTCTATTACCCCTGCTGAAATTGTCAGTGAAAACCTTATGACACAAGGAGATTGGGGCTTTGTCTCGGGTAAAGCTTTAGAACTTTTCAAATTTGGGCAAGAAACAGCTGCTAAAAATGGATTAATCTTGGTAGATACAAAATATGAATTTGGCAAAGATGCTGAAGGAAATATTTTACTAATTGATGAAATCCATACTCCAGATTCTTCTCGCTACTGGATTGCCGAGAGTTATGAAGAAAGAATGAGCAAAGGCGAAGAACCAAAAAATATTGATAAAGAGTTTCTAAGACTTTGGTTTAAAGATAATTGCGATCCATACAACGACGCAGAACTACCACCTGCACCAGATGATTTGGTAATAGAACTTTCTCGTCGCTATATCATGCTTTACGAAATGATCACTGGACAAAAATTTGAATTCCCAGAGGGCAATATAAATAAACGACTAAACAATAATTTAAATAACATCTAAAATAAAATTATGAAAGTAATACTAATAATGGGTTCTACTTCTGATGAGGTCTGGGCAAAACAAATAACAGACGCGCTTGATAAAAATAATATTGAACACGAGTCTCATGTGGCTTCCGCCCACAAAGAAGCACAGAAAGGCCTAGAGATTCTTGAGAAATACAAAGACGAATCTGTAATTTATATCACTATTGCTGGCAGAAGCAATGCTCTGTCTGGTTTTGTAGCTGGAAACTCTGATAAACCAGTAATTGCTTGTCCCCCATTTTCCAGTAAAGAAGATATGATAATTAATATTAATTCAACTTTGCAAATGCCTTCTAATGTACCTGTCATGACAATTTTAGACCCAGGCAATTGCGCTTTAGCAGTAAAAAGAATAATGGATTTATAAAACTATGAATAATTTAACCAACATAGCTCCAATTGATGGACGTTATCAAAAACAAATAGAAGGCTTGGGTGGATATTTTTCAGAAATGGCTTTACAAAAATACAGACTTCTAGTTGAAGTGGAATATTTTATTTCACTTTCCAAAGAAAAAACAATCAAAGAATTACCAACTCTATCTATTGCTAATCAAAAAGAGCTAAGAAAAATATATGAAAATTTTTCTTTAACAGACGCTAAAAAAATAAAAAATATTGAAAAAGTAACTAATCATGATGTAAAAGCTATAGAATATTTTTTGAAAGATAGACTACCAAAAAATTTAAACAAGTATAGTGAATTTATACATTTTGGATTAACATCTGAAGATATAAACAACTTATCTTTTTCTTTAATGTTAAAAGATGGAATAAAAAACATAATTATTCCAGAAATTAGTACCCTGCTTAAAATCTTAAAACAACTATCAAAAAAATACCAAAATATATCTTTATTATCCCTAACTCACGGGCAACCAGCTACCCCAACCACTTTAGGTAAAGAAATAGCTGTATTTTACAACCGAATCAACCAAAGTTTAGATAATTTAAAAAATATAAAACTTAACGGAAAATTCAGTGGAGCCACTGGTAATTTTGCCGCCCTGGTGGTAGCCTATCCACAAGTTAATTGGATTAATTTTTCTAAAAAATTTATTAGTCAATTTGGATTCACATCAAATTTATTGACAACCCAAATAGAACCTCATGATTCAATTTGTTCAACGTTTGACAATGTTGCTCATATTAATAATATTATCAAAGATTTAAACCAAGATATGTGGTTATATATATCTCGAGGTATTTTCAAATTAAAAAAGAAAGCTGGCGAAGTTGGATCTTCAACCATGCCTCACAAAGTAAACCCAATTAATTTTGAAAATAGCGAAGGCAACCTAGGGTTGGCTAATTCCATACTTAGATTTTTATCTGATAAACTACCTATTTCTCGCATGCAAAGAGATTTAACAGACAGCACAACTTTGCGTAATCAAGGAGTGGCTCTCGGATATTCTCTGCTCGCTTATCAAAACACTATCAAAGGTTTGGAGAAATTAGAAATAAATAAAAAAGCTATTGAACAAGAACTAAATAATCACTGGGAAGTGCTGGCCGAACCAATTCAAACCGTTTTGCGAAAAATAGGCATAGATAAACCTTATGAAAAATTAAAGGAACTAACTAGAGGAGAAAGAATAACTAAAGAAACAATTTCTTCATTTATTAAAAATCTAGAAATACCAAAATCTGAAAAAGAAAAACTGCTAAAATTAACACCTAAGAACTACACTGGCCTATCAAAAAACTTATCAAATTTAATTTAATTATAATATATGTGTGGAGTCGTAGGAATTTTTTCCCAAAAACCAGTCGCTCAAGAAATTTATGATAGTCTTATACATTTGCAACACCGCGGACAAGATGCCGCCGGTATCTTAACTTGTAGCAAACAGTTCCATCTTAAAAAAGGCATAGGATTAGTACGAGATGTATTTGACCAAAATAATATGGCTAGACTCCGCGGTAACTGGGGCTTGGGACATACTCGTTATCCTACCGCTGGATCATCTGATGGTGGGGTTGAAGACGCTCAACCATTTTTAGTCCATTCACCATATGGGGTTGCCATGGCTCACAATGGTAACCTAACTAACTACAGCGCCCTAAAAGAAGAACTGCTAACCAAAGACAGATACCACTGTAATTCTGGCTCAGATATGGAAATTATCCTCAAAGCCTTTGCTTCAAAAATGCAAAAACTTGACCCAAAAAACAGTATTTTTAACAATATTTGTGAATCAGTAGAAGATGTATATAAAAGAGCAACCGGAGCATACTCTGTAGTTGGTGTCATCGCTGAAAAAGGAATGATCGCTTTTCGCGACCCACACGGCATCCGTCCGTTAGTTTGCGGGATGAGAACAAATCCTGACAATACCAAAGATTATATTTTTGCTTCAGAAAATACCATGTTTTACCCTCTTGGTTTTGAATTTATGGGCAATGTAGCTCCGGGTGAGGTAGTATATATAAACGAAAAAGGAGAAATGCAAAGTAGAATTTTAAAAAATGAAAAATTTACTCCTTGCGTATTTGAACAAGTTTATTTAGCCCGACCTGACTCAATAATTGACAATGTATCTGTTTATCGTGCGAGATTAAGACAGGGACAAAATTTAGCAAAAAAATGGCTAAAAAAATATCCAGATATATTACCCGATATTGTGGTCCCTATTCCCTTTACATCCAACACAGCCGCTCTATCAATGGCTAACACTCTTGGTGCTAGATATACAGAAGGTTTGTATAAAAATTCTTTTATCGGCAGAACTTTTATAATGCCTAACCAAGAATTAAGAAAAAAATCTGTCTTACAAAAACTTTCTCCGCAAGTAATTGAACTAAAAGATAAAGTTGTAATGCTCCTGGATGATTCAATAGTGCGCGGAACTACCAGCAAACAAATAGTTGACCTGGTAAAAAATGTCGGAGCAAAAAAAGTATATTTTGTTTCAGCTTGCCCGCCAGTTAAATATCCATGTTTTTATGGAGTTGATATGCCTACAAAAAATGATTTAATTGCTGGACGAATGAATGAAGAAGAAATTAGAGAATATATCAATGCTGATATTTTAATGTATCAAGATATTGAAGATTTAGAAGAAGCGGTAACTCGAAAAGGAAACCACAATATAGATCACCCATGCATGGCTTGTTTAAATTGCAAATATGTAACTGAAGGTATTGATAAAAAAAAGATGGAAGAAATGGAAGCTACTAGAAAAGAAGAAAGGCACGAATAATATCTAATTAAAACTTATGAATATTCTACTTATTGGTTCTGGCGCTCGTGAACACGCTATCGCCAGAGCTATAAAAAAATCAAAAACAAATTCTTCTCTATTTTGTTTTGGGTCAAATAATAATCCTGGTATATCAAAAATCTCCGCTGGGTACACGGTTGGTAAGATGGATGATGTGGAAGATATTTTAAACTTTGCAACAAATAACAAAATCGATATTACAATCATAGGTCCAGAAGCACCGCTGGCATCAGGATTAGCAGATTTGTTATGGAAAAATGACATACCTTGTGTCGGACCAAAACAAAAACACGCTCAATTAGAATCAAGCAAAGCTTTCACTCGTGATTTATTTGAAGAATTTAATATACCAGGCGGAGCAAAACATAAGAATTTTAATTCTCTAGAAGAAGTTGAGGAATTTTTAAATGAATTAGGAGAAGGAAATTATGTAGTCAAAGCCGATGGTTTAATGGGAGGCAAAGGAGTAAAGGTAGCCGGCGATCATCTAAAAGATATTAAGGAGGCTTTGGAATATTGCGAAGAACTAATAGAAAAAAATAGCGCCTTTGTAATTGAAGAAAAATTTATTGGACAAGAATTTTCTTTGATGAGTTTTTGTGATGGTGAGCATCTAGCCCACATGCCAATAGTGCAAGATCACAAACGTGCTTTTGAAGGTGACACCGGCCCTAATACTGGTGGAATGGGAACCTATTCCGATGCCAACCATTCACTTCCCTTTTTGACTGATGAAGATTTAAAAAAAGCACAGGAAATTAATATTGCAACTGCCAAAGCTTTAAAAACAAAATTTGGAGAAGGATATAAAGGAATCTTGTACGGAGGTTTCATAGCCACAAAAAACGGAGTTAGTTTAATTGAATATAACGCTCGTTTAGGAGACCCCGAAGCAATGAATGTTTTGTCTATCTTAAAAAGTGATTTTGTAGATTTGTGTTTAGCAATAATAAAGGGTAATCTAACCCAAGAACATGCTCAATTTTTGGAAAAAGCTACTGTTTGTAAATATGCTGTGCCAGAAGGTTATCCAGACTCCCCTATTAAAAATCAAAAAATAGACATTGCAGAAGTAAGCAATCCAGAGCAACTATTTTTAGCTTCAGTTGACGAACGACCTGATGGGCTCTATGAAGCTGGATCACGCACAGCTGCCTTTGTTGGTATCGCCGATACTATTGAGGAGGCTGAAATTATCGCTGAAACAGAAATAACAAAAATAAAAGGCCCCTTATTTCACAGAAAAGATATCGGCACAAAAGAACTGATAGAAAAAAGAATTGAAATGATGCATTCAATCAGGCCGTCAGGCCTGTCATCCCCAACTTGATTGGGGATCTAGGAGTCTGATTGTATTAATTTTTAATCTAAATTCCCGCCTTCGCGGGAATGACAAAATCTTCGGCTTATGCAAAAACATTTAGCAATTTTAGGCTCAACTAACGGGACAGATTTAATAGCTATACACGAGGCCATAAAATTTGGAGAGCTTTCTGCCCAGATTGATATTGTAATTTCTAATAAAAAAAATTCTGGTATTTTGGAAAAAGCAAAAAAATGGGATGTTGAAAGTAAATATATACCTGCTCAAAAAGAAATAACTAGAGAGCAGTATGATAAAAAAATCATAACAGAATTAGATAAACATAATATTGATTTGATACTACTCATAGGATACATGCGAATTCTCTCCCCCACTTTCACAACCAAGTATAAAAATAAAATTTTAAATGTTCACCCATCTCTACTGCCAAAATTTGCTGGCGGGATGGACACAGATGTACACGAAGAAATTTTAAAAGCAGGAGAAAAAGAAACAGGTTGCACCATTCATCTGGTTGACGAAGGGGTTGATACTGGTAAAATAATTTTACAAAAAAAATGTCAAGTTGAAACAGCTGATACACCAAAAACTTTAAAACAAAAAGTTCAAAAATTAGAAGGAGAAGCCTTTATTGAAGTTATAAAAAGTTACAAATCATTTTAAAACTTATGAACACAAATATTATCCAACCAAAAAAAGCCCTCATTTCAGTTTCAGACAAAACTGGAATTGCTAATTTTGCCAAAGAATTATACGATCTAGGAGTAGAAATTATCTCGACCGGAGGCACATCCAAAACTATTACCGAAGCTGGTATACCTGTTATGGAAATATCCGAGTTTACTGGTTTCCCAGAAATAATGGACGGACGAGTTAAAACTCTAAACCCATTAGTGCACGGAGGAATATTAGGCTTACGTGATAAGCATGCTAATATTGCTCAAACTCAAAATATTCAATGGATTGATTTAGTTGTCTGCAACCTCTATCCATTTGCTAATACTATTCAAAAAGAAGGAGTAGATGAAGAAGAGATAATAGAAAACATCGACATCGGTGGACCTTCGATGATACGTAGCGGAGCAAAAAATATTGGTTGGGTAGGAGTCATTGTTAATCCAAATGAATACAAAAACATAATCAAAGAGTTAAAAGAACAAAACGGATTAACTTACGCTACCAGAAAAAGATTGTCTGCTCATGCTTTTGCTCACACTGCCCAGTATGACACTATAATCGCCAACCATTTTAAACAAGAAAAATATCCAGAAATAATAAATTTAACTTATAAAAAATCATACGACCTGAGGTACGGTGAAAACCCACATCAAAGCGCTTGTGTGTACAAAGACTCGCTAGATAAATCTGCTAATATTTTAAACGCTGAAATATTACAAGGCAAAAAACTATCTTACAACAATCTAGGCGATGCTCAGGGAGCTCTGGACGTAATTATGGAATTTGAATCCCCTGCCTGCTCGGTCATAAAACACGCTAACCCTTGTGGAGCAGCGGTAGGAGACGACATAACCGAAACATTCAAGAGAGCTTACGGAGCCGACAGCTTATCGGCCTTTGGTGGAATAGTGGCTCTAAATAGAACCTGTACCACAGAAATTGCTGAATATTTAGATAAAGTTTTTGCGGAAATTGTTTTAGCTCCTGACTTTGAACCAAAAGCTTTGGAAAAATTTGCAAAGAAAAAGAACTTAAGAATTTTAAAACTGGGAAATCCACCAACTGGCGGACAAAAACTAAAAGAAAAGAAAATATTAAAACAAATAGATGGCGGACTTTTAGTACAAGACAATGACACCAAAACAATCACCAAAGAAGACTTGCAGTTTGTGACTAATAAAAAACCAACTGACGAAGAAATAAACACAATGCTATTCGCTTGGAAAGTTTTAAAATATATAAAATCAAACGCCATACTAATCGCTAAAAATAACACCACCGTAGGCGTGGGTGCTGGGCAAGTTTCACGGGTTGATGCAGTAGATATTGCTATTTCAAAGTCAGGAGATAATATAGCCGATTCAATATTAGCTTCTGATGCTTTTTTCCCTTTTAGAGATAGTATTGATAAAATAGCCAAAGCTGGTATTAAAACAATCATCCAGCCTGGTGGATCTATGCGCGACGAAGAAGTGATAAACGCTTGTAACGAACACGGCATCACCATGGTATTTACTGGCAACAGATGTTTTAGACACTAATTTAAATTTAAAAACACTCTGCAAAAGCGGGGTGTTTTTATTTAAAAGTAAGAATTAATTCTTACTTTTTTTAATCAGCTCTATAGTTAGGAGCATTATCAATATCACCCAAATCATGTGGATGATTCTCCCTCACACTAGCTGAAGAAATTTTTACAAACTTTGCATTTTTTTGTAAATCTATAATTGTTTTAGCGCCGTTATAACCCATACCACTACGCAAACCACCAGCCATCTGATAAACTATCCTATCTATCGGTCCTTTGTAGGGTACTTTACCACTAACACCTTCTGGAACATATTTCATTTTTTCTTTAATATCACCTTGGCCATATCTATCTTTACTACCTCTCTCCATGGCGTCTAGACTACCCATCCCTCTATAAACCTTGTACATTCGACCATCAATAAACTGAACTCTACCCGGACTCTCATCAGTACCAGCGAACATATTACCCATCATCACACAAGACGCACCGGCGGCGAGAGCTTTTACAATATCTCCTGAACTTTTGATACCACCATCAGCAATAACTGGAATATTTTTCTTCATAGCCTTAACAGCTTTGGCAACTTCCATAACAGCTGACAATTGAGGTACCCCAATACCAGCAATAATTCTAGTAGTACAAATAGAACCAGGACCAATACCAACTTTAACAGCATCAGCTCCAGCCAAAATTAATTCTTTGGCCGCTTCTCCGGTGGCAATATTTCCTACTATTACTTGCTGATCTTTGTATTTTTTCTTTATAATTTTCAAAGTATCAATCACACCTTTGGAATGACCATGAGCAGTATCAATCACCAAAACATCAGTACCTATTTTTACCAAATATTCAGCCCTCTCAATCGCGCTTGGCCCTGCTCCAATGGCTGCCCCAACTCTCAACTGTTTACTAATATTTTTTGTAGAATTAGGATAATCATCATTTTTTTCTAAATCTTTTCTAGTAACAATACTAGTTAATTTTCCAGCATTGTTCACCAGCAGTAATGTTTTCATTTTATTATCCCTAATCATTTTGTTAGCTTTTTCTAAACTAACCCCCTCTTTGGCAACTATCAAGTTGCTTAATTTTTCCATTCTATCTTTAACCAAAGCTCCTTTATCAAAAGGCATCAAATAATCTGTATCACTAATCAAACCTACCAGCTTTTCATTCTTATCAACCACTGGCACTTTTTTGTAACCATATTTCTTCCTGATTTCAATAACTTTATCCAAACTATCATTAGGGTTAACAGTAATCGGATTTTCTATAAAACCATTCTTAAACCTTTTAACTAGTTTTATTTCTTCTACCTGTTCTTCTATGCTCAAATTCTTGTGAACAATACCAATACCACCTGACAAAGCCATTACAATAGCAGTTTTATGCTCAGTCACCGTGTCCATCGGAGCAGAAATAAACGGAATATTCAATTCAATCCCTTGAGTCAACCTTGTTTTTAAAATAGCATCTTTTGGTAAAATACTTGATTTTTGAGGCACCAAAAGCACATCATCAAAAGTAAAAGTCTCATCAAACTGTTTAAACATAATAATTGATATTAGTGACTAAATTTGGTATATTATACATAATATTTAATTAAAAAACAACTATGACCAGCAGAAATGAAATCGCCATATTAGATTTTGGTTCACAATATACTCATTTAATTGCTCGCAGAATAAGAGAGTTAGGAGTAATATCACATATTTACCCCAATAATACCCCAGTGGCAGAGATCAAAAATGCAATCGGAATAATTTTATCAGGCGGACCAAAGAGCTTGGTTAACGATCCCAAGATACCTTATGACAAAAATCTGCTCGAACTTAACATCCCTGTTCTCGGATTGTGCTATGGTCATTATGTAATTACTGATTATTTTGGAGGAACCCTCGGCACAGGACAATCTCGCGAATATGGAATAGCTAAAATGAAAATCAAGGACTCCCCTATTTTTAAAAATACAAACGAAGAATTAAAAGTTTGGATGAGCCACGGGGATCATGTAAGAAAATTACCCCCAAATTTTGAACAAATAGCTAGTACAGAAAACGGATCTATCACAGCTATGCAAAATCTAAAAAAAAATATTTTTGGATTTCAATTTCATCCAGAAGTAAATCACACCGAACAAGGGCAAAAAATGTTAGAAAACTTTGTTTTTAATATTTGCCACGCAGAAAAAAACTGGAATACAGATGTTCAGCTAGAACAAATCCAAAAACAAATTAAAAAAGAAGCCGGTGACAAAAATATATTTCTGTTAATATCAGGCGGAGTTGATTCTACGGTTTGTTTTGCATTGCTGGAAAAAACATTAGGAAAATCTCGCGTCTTTGGATTACACGTTGACCACGGTTTAATGAGAGAAAACGAAACTGCTCAAGTAGTAAAGGCTCTTAAAAAAATAGGACTAGATGATTTGAATGTTTACAATGCCGAAGATGAATATTTAGAAAAATTAAAAAACATATACGAACCAGAAGAAAAAAGAAAAATTATTGGAAATTTATTCTTAGAAATTACTGACAAAGTAATGGCCGAAAAAAATATGCTAAGCGCAGACTGGCTAATAGGACAAGGCACTATTTATCCTGACACTATCGAATCAGGTGGCACAAAAAATGCTGATGTTATCAAAACACACCATAACCGCGTGCCAAAAATACAAAAAATGATCGCTGAAGGAAAAATCATTGAACCAATAAAAGAATTATACAAAGACGAGGTAAGAAAAATTGGAGAAAAACTGGGCCTACCTCATGAACTCGTATATCGCCATCCTTTCCCAGGACCAGGTTTGGGTATCCGCTGTTTATGTTCTGGTGGAAGCAGTCAACCTACTGTCATCCTGATCCGCCGGGTGGCGGAGAAGGATCTAGATTCTTCGATTCCTCAGAATGACATCTGGGTATTACCAATAAAATCAGTCGGTGTTCAAGGTGACGAACGTTCTTATGCTCACCCCGCTGTTATCACAACTCAAAAAACTTGGGAAGAGTTAGAAACTATCTCTCCTGAAATAACCAATGCTAACAAAGACATTAACCGTGTTTTGTACCTAATCTCTGGAGAAAAAAACAACTTAGCAGAATCTACTTTGAAAAAAATCTACATCACCAAAGATCGTTTAGAAAAATTAAGAAAAATTGACGCAATAGTTAATAAACACATCATGGGCAATGAACTTTGCTCAAACATTTGGCAAATGCCGGTTGTTTTAATACCTTTTGGACATAACAAAAAAGAAAGCGTTGTTTTGCGTCCAGTTGAAAGTGAAGAAGCTATGACTGTTAATTTTGCCCAGATACCCAAACAGATACTAGACAAAATTATAGAAGAAATAAACGATTTAAAAAACGTAGATTTTATTTTCTTTGATGTAACCAATAAACCCCCAGGAACTATTGAATGGGAATAAAGACTAAACTAAACTCTTTAAAATAATTTTTAATTCTTTTCTGGTTTTTATTTGCGCTAATTTTTGGCGTATTTTTTTGATATCATTCATACCAACTCTACTACCTTTGAAATACCACATCAAATGTTTACGGAATGTCACCAAACTCCCTGGTCCGTAATGTTTCTCGTGCATTTTGGCATGATACAAAACAACTCTAATTCTTTCTTTCAGAGAAATGTCATCCTGGACAGTAGTATTTGTCATCCTGAGCGGAGCGAAGGATCTAAAGATCCACGGATTACCCAACGCCCCTCTCCCAATCATTACCCCATCGGCTTTGGTAATTTTTAAACACTCTGCCAAACTTTCTTTATCCACCACATCTCCGTTGGTTAAAACAGGAATATTTAATTTTTCTTTAACCCGCCCAATCATTTCCCAATTCGCTTGCCCGATGTAACCTTGTTTTTTTGTTCTGCCATGAATAGTTATCAGATCTACCCCCGCTTTTTCTAACTTTGGTGCTAATTCTAATATTTCATCTTCCCTATCCCAACCCAAACGAGTTTTTACACTAACAGGCACTCCTAAATCTGCTTTTTTTAGAGACTTTACTATCTCACACGCTCTGCCATGATCTTTCATCAATGTCGCCCCGCTATTGCTCTTTTTAACAATCTTTGGAACCGGACAACCCATGTTTATATCTATCCCATCTGGTTTAAATTTTTGCACAATAATTTTTGCAGCCTTGGTAATTGTTTCTGCATTACTACCAAAAATCTGAATAACTATTGGTCTTTCTGATTTTTTAAACTCACACATTTTTAAAGTCTTTTCACTACCCCTCACTATTGCCTCGGCACTCACCATTTCACGGAATATAACAAAATCACTTTTGTCATCCTGAGTGAAGCGAAGGATCTTTCTTACTAAAGATTTTTCTTTAGAAACTTTCCGACAAACACGACAAAAAGGACTATCTGTATGATCAGCTAGCGGAGCCAAAGCTAAAATTGATTGTTTATTTTTATTAAACCACATATTTTAAAAAGGACTTTTTATATTTCTTATTGCAGGATTTGTTACTTGTGTATACAGCTGTGTAGTACGAATGTTAGAATGTCCTAATAAGGCTTGCACATAACGAACATCAGTCCCATTTTCAAGTAAATGCGTCGCAAAAGAGTGTCTTAAAGAATGAAAAGTTCCCTGTTTTTTAATTTCTGTTTTTTGCAATGCTTTTTGAAAAATTACTTGGAATGATCTTGAGGTAAGTTTACCTCCATGATTAGACTCAAAAACAACATCCTTTATATTTTTTTCTTGAATTAAATTAAAAAAATCATTCTTTAATTTTAACGGAAAAACAGTTAATCTGTCTTTCTTGCCTTTCCCTTGTTTGATGTGAACAACTAGATTATCTAAATCTAAATCCCCCACTTTTAAACTAGCAACTTCGCCAACTCTAAGTCCTGCACCATACGCCAACGCAACAGCTAAACGATATTTGATATTTTTAATTTTTCCTATAATATTATCAATCTCTACTCTAGAAAATATTATTGGTAATTTTTTACTTTTCTTAGCAAACTTTAAATCTATATTTTCATTATCTTTTAAAACTTCTTTGTAAAAAAATTTTATTGCAGATAAAGAAAGGTTGATTGTTTGCGAAGATTTACCTTTTTCCACCTCAGAAAGCAAAAAAATTTCCACTGCCTGCTTTTTTTCTTTTAAATTATTTATCTTGGCATATTGCAAATATTTTTTAATATAAAATAAATAGGATTTTCTAGTTTTAACAGAATAATTTCTTAATTTTAATAAATTTTCAGTTTGCAATAATAATTCTTCCATAGTATAATTGCTATAATCTAAATTAATATTTTTACTATACCATATATTCATATAAGATACAATATTTTGCATATAATACGAATGTATGTTCGTATAAGAACCAGTTATACGCAATTCAAAAAATATTTTTCTAAGAGGTAAAATGATGATAGG
>CAZUWJ010000009.1:0-21531 GCA_964624315.1 uncultured Gammaproteobacteria bacterium | reverse complement strand
TAAGTTTTGGTAAAACAAAAAATACTACTTCTATAGCAACACCAACCATGGCCACTGTTATAACGGCCGGATAGATCAGAGCGCCTCTTATTTTTGAAGTTAATTCATGGCTTTTTTTCATTTGATTTGAAACTTGGCCTAATGCTTCTTTTAATTTTCCTGAAGTTTCCCCAGCACCTATCATGCTAACATAAACATCTGGGAATAATTTTGGATATTTTTGCAGGGCTTCGCTAAGTTGGTTACCTTTTTCTAAATCTACTTTTATTTCCCCAATAATTACTCTTAGTTTTTTGTTTTCGGTTTGCTTTGATAATATTTCTAAACCAGCCACAATAGATAAGCCAGCTTTGACCATTATTTCTAAATGATGGATAAAAAGCATTCTATCCACAAAAGAGATGCGGGTTATATATTTATCAACTAGGTTATTTAATTTTATTTCAAAAGGAGATAGTTCTCTTTGTTTTTTTGACATATTTTTTATTCTTTACTAACGCGTAGCATTTCGCCAATAGTAGTCTGGCCCATTTTAGCTTTTATTAAACCGTCTTCCATCATAGTTAACATTCCATTTTTACGGGCTATTTCTTTTATTTCGTTAGCATTACCGTTTTGGTTTATTTTTTTAATAATCTCATCATTAATTTCCATTACTTCATATAATCCAAGGCGTCCTTTGTAGCCAGTTTGTCCACATTTTTTACAACCTTCGCCTTGATAAAAAATATTATTATTTTTATACCCTTCAATATTATCTTTGAATAATTTTTCTATTTTATTGTTGTCTGCAAATTTTTTAAGTTCGTTTATTTCGGTTTTGGTTAGTTTGTGTTCTTTTTTACAATTTGGGCAGATACGCCTAGCCAATCTTTGTGCAACTACGATGTTAGCAGTATAAGCAATCAGAAAAGATGGTACACCCATGTCAGCCAAACGCGGTAAAGTAGTTGGAGCATCATTCGTATGGAGAGTGGATAATACCAAATGACCAGTCATAGCAGAATTGATAGCAATTTCTGCAGTTTCTTGGTCACGGATTTCTCCCACCATAATAATGTTAGGATCTTGACGTAAAAGAGATCGTAACCCTAGGGCAAAAGTAAAGCCGACTTTAGGATTAATCTGACTTTGGTTAACGCCGGCGATGCGATATTCGATAGGATCTTCAACTGTTGAGATGTTTACGCCTGGTTGATTTAAAATTCCGAGCAGGGAGTAAAGAGTGGTAGTTTTACCACTACCGGTCGGACCAGTTACGAGGATCATTCCATGTGGTTTCTTGATAGCATCTTCTACTTGGGCTTTTTGTTTTGGCAAAAATCCGAGTTGTTCCAAATCTAATGGTTTAGCTCCTTCATGCAACAATCTCATAACTATTTTTTCACCATCGTAAACCGGCAAGACCGAAACACGAAAGGCTACTTTTTCTTCTTGAATTTTTATTTTAAAACGACCATCTTGTGGCACCATGTGTTCGTCTAGTTTTAGGTTAGATAAAATTTTAATACGAGCCACAATACCATTTTGAGTTTCTTTTGGTAGAGTCATTACTGGTTTTAAAATGCCGTCAATTCTATATCTAATGTTAATTTCTTTTTCAGCTGGCTCCATGTGTATATCAGAAGCATTTTCGTATACTGCGTGTTCTAAAATTTTATTAACTATATTTATGATTGGTAATTCTTCGGCTGCCTTTTTTAATTTTTTTGTATCTGCACCTTCTTTGTCATGTTTTACAATCTGTAGATCATCAGCTAGTTCAGCGTGATAGCGATGCAGGGCACTTTTTAAATCACCAGCTGTTGTTATATAAACCTTAGGTTCTAAACCAGTTTTTCTTCTTAAAAATTCTACTGTTTGCATGTCAGTCGGATCAGTCATGGCTAACTTTAGGATGTCTTCATTTTTTTCAAAAGCAATTACTTGGTGAGTGCCAGCCAAAGGGCTGGGAATCAAAGATAAAATATCTTTTGGTATTTCTTTATTTTTTAAATCAACAAACGGAATATTTAAAAATTCACTAGTTTTTTTATAAAGTTTTTCTTCGTCAATTAATTCTTTTTTAACTAAAAATTCACTCAAAGCTATACTTTCTGTTTTTGCCTGTTCTTCATATAATTTAACATCGTCACTAGTGATGCCAAGTTTATATTTTTTTATTATTTTTTTAGTAAGTTTATCTGGAAGCATAAAATTTGTTTTGTTTTTTATAAAACTTAAATAAATATTAATTATTATATCATAATTATACCATATTTTGTTTAAAGTTCATAAGGTTGGAGGGATTATTGTTATTCTGAATTAAGTGCTGTTATCCCCGTGCCGTGCCCGCTAAGCCTGAGTTTACCCCGCCCAAGCGGGGTTTGCGATGGCAGGCAGGAAGGAGGGGATCCAGGAGTTAGTATGGTTTATCCATGCGGGCTTTTTTTTGCGATGAAGCGTAAATTAAAACGTACTTGCCTATCGACAGGCAGGCGTTTAAACAGACACTTGACTTTTTTAAAGTTTTTTGTTATTATTATTTAGCCTTTAACTACAAAAAGTATCTAAATTTAACAATTTAATCTGTTAAGAATTTAATTTATGAAGAAATATGAATTGTTGCTGGTTTTACCAGGAACTTTAGATGAAATGGAAGCAAAAACCAGATCTAATGAAGTGATAGATTTGGTAAAAGAATTTTCCCAAGATGTTGAAATAGACGAAATGGGCAAAAATCGTTTAGCTTATCCTATCAAACATATCCGTTATGGTTATTTTTATACGATTGTTTTTTCTGCAGAAACCGATGGTTTAAAGAAATTACAAGATAAATTAACCTTGCAAAGAGATTTGCTTAGAAGTATCATTAGTATGTTTAATATAAAAGTTAAATCTAACAAAAGATTTGCTTATACAAAAAACGAAATTGGTGCTGTACAAATAGAAAAGAAAGAAGAAAAAAAAGAGAGTAAAGCGAAGTCCCGCACTGACGACCCAAAGGAGTCTAGTGCTGGGGAGGTTAAAGAAGTGAAAATCAGAAAAAAACTAGAAAAAAAGGTTGATTTAAGCGAAATAGACAAAAAGTTAGATGAAATTTTAGAAAATGATTCTATTAAAGTTTAAATTTTAAACAAAAACATATGGACTTAAATCGAGCAGCCATTATTGGTCGTTTAACTCGCGATATTGAGTTGAGAAACTTGGCTAGTGGTAATTCAGTAGCTAGTTTTTCTTTAGCCACTAATCGTCGTTGGACTAGTAAAGAAGGCCAAGCCCAAGAACAAACAGAGTTCCACAGCGTTGTTTTATGGGGTAAATTGGCTGAAATAGCTAATCAATACTTAAAAAAAGGTGCTCGTATTTATATTGAAGGTCGTTTGCAAACCAGAGATTGGACAGGACAAGATGGTGTTAAAAGATATCGCACTGAGATTATCGGAGAAAATATGATAATGTTAGATAGTCGTGGTAGCAATACTAACAGTAATAGTGATAGTTCAGGCAGTCCTCAATACGTAAAGAGCGATGATGGTGGTGCGCAAGATTCTTCAGAACATATAGAAGAAGAGATCAAAGTGGAGGATATCCCGTTTTAATAAATAAAATTATGGCTAAAACTGAAGAAAAACAATGTTTTTACTGCGTAAACCCTGGTGTAGAGGTGGATTATAAAGATATTAGCATTTTGAGAAAATTTGTTTCCGCTCAAATGAAAATAGCCCCAAGACGTAGAAGTGGTTTGTGTGCTAGGCACCAAAGACAGGTGGCTAATGCTATAAAAAGAGCTAGACAAGCAAGTTTAATGCAGATTGTTCCAAAATCATAAAAAAATTAATATAAATAAAACCCCGTTCCCTGTTGGGACGGGGTTTTAAAATATAATATGTCAAATTGGAAAGAATTAAAAAATAACCCCAGATTAAGAGATATTTTTGATTTGCGGATAGAAGTTTTACGTTTAATACGTGAGTTTTTTTGGCAAGAAAATTTTAAAGAGATAGAAACTCCGGTGGCTCTTAAATATCCTGGTCAAGAACCATATCTCAATCCTGTTCCAGTTAATTTTCATAACCCAAACAATAAAGAGGTGCAGTTTTGGTTGCGCACATCTCCTGAATTTGCTTTAAAAAAATTATTAGGAGCAGGTTATAATAAAATTTTTGAATTGGGTAAGTGTTTTAGAGATTTTGAGGAGTGGGGTGGACACCATAATACAGAATTTACTATGTTGGAGTTTTATAAAATGCCAGGCACAGAGCACAATATTATGGATAATATTGAAGAGATGTTTAAATTTATTGCTAAAAATTTAAAAAGTAATAAATTAAATACAGTAAATAAAGATTGGGAAAGAATTAGCATGAAAGAATTGTGGAATAGAGAATTTGAAGTTAATTTGGATGAATTATTAGAAACATCGGACTTAGTTAAACTAGCTCGGGAGCTTGGTTTGGTTGTTAATGACGAGGATGTTTATGAAGATGTTTTTTATAAAATATTTTTAAATAAAATTGAAACAAAACTAGGTTTTGAAAAACCGATATTTATTTATGATTATCCAGCTCAGATGTGTTCTTTGTCTGAACTTTGCGAAGATGATCCGCATTATGCCAAGAGATTTGAACTATATATAAATGGTTTGGAATTAGGAAATGGTTTTGGAGAGTTATTAGATCCAGTTAAGCAAGAAGAAAATTTTAAGCAGGATAAAAAATTAAGAGAGAGTTTGGGTAAAGAAATTTTTAAAACAGATGAAGAATTACTGTCTGCTTTGGGCGAATTAAAGAGTAAAAACACCAAAGCCGGCGGGGTTGCTTTGGGGGTAGATCGTATGGTATTATTATTTAGCCAAGCTAACAATCTAAACGAGGTTATTTTTGGGAGCGTTTATGATCAGTTGGGTAAATGAAATTATTAAAATCGGCCTCAAAAATACTTATTTTTAAACCACCAAAACTCGCCTTTTTTTATGCTAATTAAAGAGGCTCAAACAGTTGTTGTTTTTAAAATAAGTATATTTTTTAGCCTTTGGGCATCTTTAAGTTAATAAAGTATAATAAGTATTAAAATATATGGCTTCAACATCAGATGTTAGAAAAGGAGTAGTTATTAGACATCAAGGTAATCTTTATTTAGTTAATGATTTTATGCATGTTAATCCTGGTAAGGGCTCAGCTTTTGTTAGAACAAAAATGAAAAGTTTATCTGACGGACGTGGGGTAGAAATTACTTATAAAACGGCAGAAAATATTGATATCGTAAGTGTCAGTCACCAAAATATGCAGTATCTATATAAAGATGGTGATAAGTATTCTTTTATGGATTTGGACACTTATGAGCAAGTTGAGCTGGATGAGGACTTGGTTGGAGATGATGGTAAATATTTAAAAGAAGGTTTGAAAGTGGTGGTTGGAATTTATGAAGGTAATCCGGTTAGTATCCAACTGGCTAAAAAAATTCAATATACAGTTACCGAAGCTCCGCCAGCCGTGAGGGGTGATAGTGCATCTGGTAATGTTACAAAAGATATCACACTAGACAATGGTTTGGTTGTTAAAGCTCCTATATTTATAAAAGAAGGTGATGAGATTTTGGTTAATATTGAGACTGGAGATTATACTGAGAGAGTGAATAAATAAAAAAATCATAACCCCGTTTTAACCCCCGTTTAAACGGGGGTATAGAAAAATAGTAAAAACAAAAAAGTTTTAGGCGTACGTTTTAATGTACATTAAAACGTACGCCTAAGTAAATAAAAAATAACCCTGTAGTGGGGTTATTTTTTATTTATGAGCGGGTGACCGGGATCGAACCGGCGTTACCACCTTGGAAGGGTGGAGTAATAGCCATTATACCACACCCGCATTTAGTGTGAGGCACTACCTTTTTGCAAGCTTTATATTACTAAAATTTTAAACAAAAGTCAACATTAGCGAGGTTAGTTTATATTTGGTATAATAAAGATGGTTAATTATAGTTTTTAATATTGCGCTGTCGTTCTGAGTGGAGTGTTGTCATCCTGAGGTATCGAAGGATCTAACTACAACTCTTTAGATTCTTCGTTCCACTCAGAATGACAGTGAATTAAAACGTAGCGCAAGGTTTATGAAAATATTAAAATCAAAATTATTTTGGACTGTCATTATCGCGATTATTTTTTTATTTCCTTTTTATAAAAATTATTTACCTCAACAAATTCACGATGTAAAAAAATATGTTTTAGACAAAATTGAGCTGGAACTAGCTTTAGTTTCTACTCGGGAATTTAAAATAGACAATAAAATAATATCTGAAAAAATGGTGGCTCATGCTGGTGGCAGTATAAAAGGTTTAAAATATACTAATTCTCTGGAGGCATTAAATCAGAATTATGAATCTGGATTTCGTTTTTTTGAAATGGATTTGAATTTAACCTCAGATGATCAGTTGATAATGTTGCATGATTGGAATTCTGGTGTGGCCGGTTTATTTAACACCTCTGAGGGTATTAGAACTTTAGAGGAATTTAAAGACTTGGAAATGGTAGAGGGTTTAACTCAAATGACTTTTTCAGAAGTGCATGAGTGGATGTTAGGTTATGAGGATACTTATTTAATTTTAGATACGAAAGATGATTTTAAAAACACTGTTTTGCAGTTGGCACAAAAATATCCAGATTTAAAATCAAGAATAATTATTTCCATTAATCGTTTTAAAGAATATAAAACCGCGGTAAAGCTTGGTTTTCAAAATATTATTTTTTCGTTGTATGTGCCTGAGTATGGTTTGACCTATGGTGATGAGAATGTTCTGCGGTTTGTCCGAAATACTGATTTGATAGCTATTACACTACCTATCCACAGAACAGAACCAGAATTTATTGAAAAATTAAAAGAAAAAGGAGTGTTTGTTTATGCTTTTACAGTTGACACTGTGGCAGAAAAAGAAGATTTAGTGGATCGGGGCGTGCAAGGTTTTTATTCTAATTTTTTGGGTGTAGAATAATCAATATTCTTGACAAAAAAAATAGAATAATATATAATATTTCTTATTGAAAGCCAAAAAATGCGGTAGTAGTTCAGCTGGCTAGAATGCTTCCTTGCCAAGGAAGAGGTCGCCGGTTCGAATCCGGTCTACCGCTCAAGAACTCACCATAGCGGGGTAGAGCAACTGGCAGCTCGCCAGGCCCATAACCTGGAGGTTCTCGGTTCAAGTCCGAGCCCCGCAACAAAATACAAAAAAGTAGCTAAGACTACTTTTTTGTTTGTTATTATATTTATATCTACTCTTTTATCTATTGCTATCCAGCTCTTGCTTATAATGTTCGTTATACATCTCCCATAATGTTACCAATAAAGAAGCGACGATTGGACCGATAACAAATCCAGTAAATCCAAAGAGGATTAAACCCCCTAAGGTAGTAAATAATATCAACATTGGATGTAGTTTCATTTCTTTGCCTATCAAAACTGGACGTAAGAAATTATCTATGGTGCTGATTACTATTATACCAAAAATTATCAAGAATAATCCTTGCCAAATATTACCTGTTATTAGCATTATTATTCCAGCTGGGAACCAGATCAAACCAGATCCAATTGGCAAAACTGATAACGCCACCATCAAGACTCCCCAGATAGCTGCGCTTTGAATACCGACAACCACAAACATTAGACCACCCAAAATACCTTGGATACTACCTACCACCAGAGTACCTTTTAAAGTAGAAGCAGCGGTTCTACTAAATTTTTCATATAGTTGTTTTTCTTTATCATCTCCGAGTGGGCATGAGTGCATTGCCGTTTTTAATAATTTTTCTCCATCTTTCAAGAAAAAATATAAAGAATAAAGCATTAATATAAACATCACTATAAAGACGATGGAGTTTTGAGTGAAATTTTTAAGACCAGTAAAAATATATTTTGTTACAGTTTTGGTAGCTTCAGAAAATTTATCCATCCAAAAGGCTTCGTCAATGTTTAATCCTTCTAAATATGGATTATTATTTGTCCAAGTAATAGTTTGTTGGATAGTTTGATTTATGTGACTTTTGTTATTGTCTATCGCGTTATAAAGCTCAAAACTTTCGTTGACCAGTAGACTGGCGATACCAGTCAAAGGAAGGACAATAATTAAAATTACCAAAAATACAACTATGCTCGAGCTTAAACGTTCTTTTTTAATTTTACTTTGTATTTTTTTATAAATTGGGTAAAAAATACTAGCAATAACAGCTGCCCAGAATATTGGGTAAAAGAATGGTAGTAGTAAATATAAAAAACCAAGTGAGGTTATGGCCAGTAGGCTAAAAAAAATTCCTAAACGAATTTTGTTAAATTCCATATTTTTTGATTATTAACTAATTAAGTTGTTATTATTTTATCAAAATTACTTGTTTTAAGCAATTTTTTTAGTAAAGATTTCTTTTAAAGTAGCGCTGGAAACAGTTTTAAACATTATTATAAACAGAGAATATAAAATACCACCTAATATAACAGAGAATATAATGTTCAATGGCTGAAGTGTGAAAATAATTATTCCCATCAAAAAACTAGATAAAGTTATTTTAACTAACGCTTTTATTTTTGGAATATATTTTGAGTAATAAATAGTGACAGCTCCCAAAGCTATGCCTGCTAATATTTCTGTAAAAATAGCTACGCCAGCTGCACCCCAGATGCCGTATTTTGGTATAAAAATAAAATATCCTATTATTCCCAAAATAGCTGTTCCAATATAAATCCACATTGATTTTTTTTGGTAACCCATGGCTAATATCAAATGACCAAAAGTTGAACTTAAAAAAGTTCCGATAACTGCAAAAATTAAAACGGATAAAATATTTCCTGAGGCAGTAAAATCATTACCAGCAATAAAACGCATCGTAGGGGTGGACAGAGCGAGTATTCCGGCTACCATTGGAAAAAGTAAGAGGGCCATGATATCAAAACTAATTTGAACTCGGTTTCTAAAATCTGACATTTTGTTTCGGCTCCAACTATAAGTAGCAAGAGGCATGAGGAGTCCCATAATCATGGCTGATATTTGAATAATAATATCCAGCACGCGATAGGCAGCACCGTATAAACCGACTTGAGATTGAGAAACATAAAGAGGTAGTATCACTCGGTCACCAAATAAATAAAAAGCATTAAAACCAACTGCGATAGATAATGGCCAGATGTGTTGGAAAATAGGCTGAATTAATTCTTTGGTAATTTTGAATTTTAAATTTGGCATTTTAAACCACATGTATATGGTGCCAGCAAAAGAAGAAATAGTTATTACCCACATTATTGGCAAAAAGCTGTTGCCCTGGAAAGCAACTAGAGCGATGCCGATAACAAGTACTATTCTTCCCAAGATTTCAGCAAGAGAAGGAACCCAAAGGCGCATCTTTGTTTGATTGTAAGCAATAAAAACTTGGTTTAAGGAAATTCCAAAAAATGAGATAGCGCAAATTGCGACTGCGTATTTTATTTCAGGTGGATAAGGGAAGAATAAGATAGCAACTACAGCCAAGCCTTGAGATAAAAAAGCAGTTAAAAATCTCCAGGTAAATAGATTATTTAGTAAATCTTTTTTGTCATGTTCTGGTCGTGAAAGCAAACTGGAAGTGGCAGCGGTAAAGCCCAAGTCTGATAAAATCCCGATAAATTGCAAAAAGCCAGTGGCGGTGATATACCAGCCAAATTTTTCTACACCTAAAGTTCGGGTCATTAGAGCTATTGCGATCAAACCTAAAAGAGTGCTAATTATTTTAGCAATTATTTGGATGGCAGTGTTGTGGGCTATTTGGCGGGATAATGACATGAATTTAGGATGTAGTTTTTTAGTGTTGTCATCCTGAGGTATCGAAGGATTTAAAGTCGTGAGTAAAGATCCTTCGATACCTCAGGATGACAACGGGGCGAACAGGATAATAGTAAAATGTTTTTATATAGTTGGCGTACGTACGACCGTATGTACGTCGTATTATACCAGTTTTGTAAGGTAAAAACAAAATACGGCATTTATCCCCATCCACAATCTTTCAAAAGATGATATAATATCAAAACTATGAAAAAAATATTATTTACTTTTTTACCCTTTTTACTTTTTGGCTTTTTAACTCAGCCAGCCAGTGCGTTAGATTTTATTCCTCCTCCTTTTAATGATTTAGAATATAAAGGTCAATATGTCGGACAATCAGTTCCTGATCCGATTACTTTAGCAAGTGACGAAACAAAAGAAGTGATTATCAAAATTAAAAATGTCGGTACCAAAACTTGGTATAACACCGGTTCTAATTATGTGTCTGCCTATACCGTTGATCCAAATTATAGAAAGAGTGTTTTTGTTGACAGCAGTTGGATAGGTTCTTCTCAAATTAGTAAAATTACTGAGACAATTAAACCGGGCGAAGTCGCCGAAGTAAAAATTTTATTGAATGCCCCAGACAAGACAGGAGAATACATTGAGCGTTTTTATTTAGCCGCGGAAAATCGTACTTGGATTAAGTCCACGTATTTTTATTTAAAAATAAAAGTAGTTCCAGCTATTAAAACTGATGTTGTAAATAAAGAAGCAGTTGCTACTGCACCCGTTATAGAGGAAGTAGATAACGAAGATTCGGATTATGTTGTTAAGATAACAAAGTTAACTAGTCGTCAGATTTTTGCGGAGCGTGGTGGAGACGAAATAAATTTTGAAGCAGTTTTTAAAAATTTAGAAAAAGATTTGTCAGGTTATGAGTTAATGTTAGATAGTGTGGATAAT
The DNA here is from genome assembly GCA_964624315.1 of uncultured Gammaproteobacteria bacterium. Taxonomy (GTDB): domain Bacteria; phylum Patescibacteriota; class Patescibacteriia; order Magasanikbacterales; family GWA2-37-8; genus CAZUWJ01. The sequence goes on along the minus strand of CAZUWJ010000009.1, from coordinate 10,809 downwards.
GACGGGGATATTTATGATAGTTCCTGGGAAGACAAACAAGCGGTTTTACAAAGTAGTGAAAGCATAAAGACAGGGGCAAGTTTAAAAACAGAATTTAGTTTCAGAGCGCCATCTAAAATAGGGATGTATAAAATAACGTTTTATTTAAAATCAAATGATGAAAAAGTTATTGATTCAGCTTTAAAGATTTATGTAAAAGTAAAAGCTAATGCTCCTGCGAGTTATGAACCAGCTGGCATAGCTGACACAAAAAAAATAACTAGAGAGTTGGTTGATGAACCAAGTATCAGGGTAGGATTACAAAAAGCAGAGACACCAGTAAAATTTCAATCAAATTATGATTATTATATTTATGCCGGTGATATTTTAAAAGGAAAATTATCAGCAAAAAATATAGCGACGATTAGTTATCTTAGTGAGAGGTATCATTTCAGAGGGGCAGGGATAGTTTTTAGTTCAAAAGGTAAGATCAGGTTAGTGCCTAGAGATATGAATTATTGGTTTACTATTCCAACTTATAATAGACATGTTTCTTGGAAGGGTAAGGCTAATTTCAATGCTTATCGGGGAGTGATGGAATATGTTTATTCTCCGCGCAAAGATGTGCCGTATGTGGTTAATGAGCTGTCTCTTGATACATATATCGCAGGTATTGGAGAAACATCCGACGCGTCAGATATAGAATATATAAAAGCTATTTTGGTGGCTGCCAGAAGTTATGCGTATTATCATATTAATAATGGTGTATCAGCAGATAAGAGAACTTTTGATGTTTATGCCACGACAGCTGATCAATTATATCTAGGTTATAACGCAGAAGTAATTGGACCAAATATTGTATCTGCTCAAAAGAGTACTTTTGGCGAAATGGTTACTTATAATAGTAATCCAGTAGTTACTCCGTATTATGGTAATTCAGATGGAGTGACCCGTGGTTGGAAATCTATTTGGGGTGGGACGGATAAAGCTTGGCTTCAACCAGTTGTAGCAAAATATGATGTGGGTAAAAAATTATTTGGCCATGGAGTGGGGATGAGCGCGCGCGATGCGTCGTATCGGGCGAGTTTAGATGGCTGGGGTTATGAGAGGCTTTTGAAACATTATTATACAGGAGTGGATGTTGAGAAGATATATTAAAAAAATAAAATAAATAAAAACAATCCTGTATAAGGGTTGTTTTTGTTTTGGCTAAGATCAGTCAAAATGGTTATTAGACCCTTGACAAGAGAGTGGTTTTGTGGTATATTAATTTGTTGTGTTTTCCTTTTTATCCATTATTTAAGTGGGTAAAAAGGAAATTATAATAGCTTAAAAATTTTTTATATATAGAGGAGGGTGAGATGAGAATCACCAATAACACAAGTTTTAAGGTAATTGCGTATATTTTCCACTATAATTATGGAAAGGGGGCTCTGGTGGAGATATTCCCGCAACAAACGGCGGAAGTTGAGGGCCCTCTTATAGGCAGGCTGAATGATGGAGATTGTTATGTTTACCTTCCTGGGAAGGTTACTTGCCACGAGGGTGGCGACACTGCAAATAACCACCTGCATCTTTCGCGTGGTAATTCGATTACCACAGAGAACGAGGGATCGGGGCAGGGGGTAAGGATTCGCCATTACCTGGACAAAGCTATTTGACAATTTACACGGTGCTATGCCGTATTGGAATGGAGGAATCACATAGCTAAATCAGAAAGAATAGTTCCGGCAGAAAATTTTCTTGCTACTTTGGCGGCGACTCATTACCCGTGGTAATTTATAGCGGGTGTTATGACGACGAAGAATAAGTGGTTCTGTCCACTTTGGAGGTATATTTAAAGCCGACCTATTTTGGCCGGCTTCTTTTTTTATTTTTTAATTATTCTGATGATATTTTTTATCAATCGCTGCTAAATCCAACAATTCTTGTCTTAGCAAATGTGGGCCAGGAACATTGTACATAATAACCCTGGGCACAGCACTGGCAGTTTGAATAATCAAATTGCCATAATTGAATACCGAAGGAAAAAATCCTTCAACCTCTGAAGTTATATCTTGAATTTGATAGAGTTCAATCTCAGCAATTGATCTGGCGAATAATCCTTTTTGATCAATATCAACCAACCGGTCATTAGTAACGATTAAAATATCTAAATAAAAATCAATAAAATAAGAATAAAAGAAAAGACAAAGTGATAAATAATAAATACTTAAGAATAAAACTAGTAATGGATAAAGTGTAGGTGATGCAAAAAATTCAGGCCAAAGATTTTGTCCCATCCAATCAACTATTGGTGGAACTAAAATTAAAGTAATAAAAAGAAGAGCAATGGGTATAAAAGTAATTGTATGTCTTCTGACCACATGCACAATTCTTTCGTAAGTTTTTTTGTGTATTAGTTGAATGAAGTTCATATTATAATGATATAGTATTAGAAATCCAAGCGTTATCAAATATTTTGATTGTTTGTTGCCAGTCAGTGCCTTGTAAGAAAAACCAAGTTAAGAAGAATGTGACACAAACAATAACAAACACCAGAAAAGTAACAAAAAAACTAACCATACTAATACCGCCAGTTTGCATCATGTGCAGAGTATTTACAATTGCAAAAAACAAGAATACCAACAAAAAGGCAAAGTATATAAAAAGGAAAATGTATAAAGGTAGTATGATCATATTTTGTTAAGTAAGTATTTAGAAAGATCTCTCCACTGTACTCACTGTTGTTCGTTTTGGTCGAGATGACAATTTTACTTAGTATTAAATTAAAGTTTCTTGAGGAGGTTTGATGCCCAAATGATGATGGGCAGCCGGGGTGGCTTTTCTCCCGCGTGGGGTTCTCTCTATAAAACCCAGTTGTAATAAATAAGGTTCGTAAACACTCTCGATAGTATCCATCTCTTCGGCAATAGAAGCAGATAAAGTATTCAGTCCTACCGGCCCACCAGAAAATTTTTCTATCATTGCCTTTAATAATCTGCGATCAACCTCGTCTAACCCAAGTTCATCAATGGAAAGCATGCGTAGAGCTTCATTAGCTGATTCCATGTCTATCTTACCTTTATTTTTAACTTGAGCAAAATCTCTAACTCTTTTTAAAAGACGGTTAGCAATGCGAGGAGTTTTTCTAGCTCTTTTTGAAATAGTGTGCGAGGCGTCGTCGTCTAGTTCTGTTTCTAATTTTTTTGCATTTCTATCAATGATTGTTTTTATATCAGCGTCTTCATAAAAATTAAGATGGTAAGTGTGTCCAAAACGATCGCGGAGAGGAGCGGAAACAGTGCTGATTTTTGTAGTGGCACCTATCAAGGTAAATTTTTCCAAAGGCATGCGAATGGTTTTGGCTGCCGGGCCAGCACCAATAATGATGTCTAATGAATAGTCTTCTAGGGCAGGGTATAATACTTCTTCAATGGTTTTGTTCAGACGATGAATCTCATCGATAAATAATACTTCACCTGCTTGCATGTTAGATAAAACGGCGGCCAGGTCACCAACTTTTTCTAGAGCTGGTCCAGAGGTAATTTTTATACCCGTACCCATTTCTTTGGCAATGATATTGGCTAGAGTTGTTTTTCCTAATCCTGGGTTACCGTATAATAAAATATGGTCCAAAGCTTCTGATCTTTTTTTAGCTGCTTCAATCGCGATGTTTAGATTAGCTTTTAGTTGTTTTTGACCAACAAAATCATCTAAAGCCTGTGGACGCAAGGTAATTTCTAAAATTGCCTCATCGTTTTTAACTTCAGGCTCTATCAAACGTTCGGGTTCATCAATATTTTCTATTATCATATTTTAATATATTTTATCACGAATTTTAGTTGGAGGCAATAAATTTGTGCTGGCTTTGTTTAGAAAAAATCAGGTGTCATCCTTCTCCGCCGTTTGGTGGATCAGGATGACAATACTCTACTTAGAATGACAATCTTTTCAAAGCTCCAATTACCTCTTGTGGATAACTAATTTAGTATGATTTTTTTACCCTTTATATTAGCCGATATTTTTTAATTTGGTGCACTATCAAAAGTTGTGGTATAATATGTGAGCACCTTTAAAAAATGATACTAAACACAATATATTGTGTTCGTAATTATATTAAACCACAATTTGTAGTAAACTTAAAAAATAAGGTTGAAGTAGGATTAGAGGTGAATTTTTCATCTTTTATCCCATTTTAATCTTAAAAATTTAAAAAATATGGATACTGCTATTGCTACGCCCGTTTTCAAGGTTGATCAAGATTTTAAGTATAATGAAGAAAAAGGTTTGAAGTTTAAACGCTGTTTTACCAAAGATGGTGTGAATGTGTTTGATTTGTTTGAATATGAACAAAGAATTTCCATTATACGTGAACCAAATGGTACGGTTATTTTTGAAATGAATAATGTAGAGGTTCCAAAAACCTGGTCACAAGTAGCAACTGATGTTTTAGCTCAAAAGTATTTTAGAAAAGCTGGTGTTCCATTATATAACAGTGATGGTAGTTCAAAATTAGACGAAACTGGTAACCCTATATTAGGGGCTGAAAATAGTATAAAGCAAGTAGCCCACAGAATGGCCGGCACTTGGCGTTATTGGGGTGAAAAATATGGTTATTTTGCTACTCCAGAAGATGCTCAAGTTTATTATGATGAAATGGCTTTTATGATAACAGCTCAGTATGCTGCTCCGAATTCTCCTCAATGGTTTAACACTGGTTTGTATTATGCTTATGGTATTAATGGTCCTTCACAAGGTCATTACTATGTTGATGAAGATGCCCAAAAAATGTACAAATCAAAAGATTCTTATAGTCGTCCTCAACCACACGCTTGTTTTATTCAATCTGTAAAAGATGATTTAGTTAACGAAGGTGGTATTATGGATTTGTGGGTTAGAGAAGCTAGGCTTTTTAAATATGGCAGTGGGACTGGTACTAATTTTTCAAGTTTACGCGGATCAGGCGAACCTTTATCAGGTGGAGGTACTTCTTCTGGGTTAATGAGCTGGTTACGGATTGGAGACAGAGCAGCCGGAGCAATAAAGTCAGGTGGTACAACCAGACGCGCTGCTAAAATGATAATTTTGAATGTTGATCATCCTGACATTGAAGAATTTATTGAATGGAAAGTAAATGAAGAAAAAAAAGTAGCTGCTTTGGTGGCTGCTGGATATGATAGCTCATATGAAGGCGAAGCTTATCAAACCGTCTCGGGTCAAAACTCTAATAATAGCGTGAGAGTTACCCATGATTTTATGGAAGCAGTTGAGTCAAATGAAGATTGGAATTTGATTAGAAGATTTGACGGTTCAGTTCACAAAACAATAAAATCAAAAGATTTGTGGGATAAAATAGCTAACGCGGCTTGGTCTTGCGCTGACCCAGGTTTGCAATTTGATACCACTGTGAATGATTGGCACACTTGTCCAAACTCTGGTCGTATCAATGGTTCTAATCCTTGCAGTGAGTATATGTTTTTGGATGATACTGCTTGTAATTTAGCTTCCATTAATTTAGCTCATTTTTTTGATGCTGAAACTTCAAGTTTTGATGTAGAAAGTTTTAAACATGCGGTTCGTCTTTGGACTACTACTTTAGAAATTAGTGTTTTAATGGCTCAATATCCAAGTCAAGAAATTGCTCAGGGTAGTTTTGATTTTAGAACTTTAGGTTTAGGTTATGCTAATATCGGTAGTGTAATGATGACGGCTGGTATTCCTTATGATTCTCCAGAAGCCTTGGGTTTTACTGGTTCAATTACTGCTATCATGACGGCCGAGAGTTATGCAACTTCAGCTGAGATCGCCAAAAATTTAGGGACCTTTGTTAAATATGAAGAAAATAAAGAAGAAATGCTACGGGTTATACGCAATCATCGTCGAACTGCTTTTAACAAATCAGAAGATGAATATGAAAATTTGCACACTCGTCCAGTTGCGATATCTGAAGAATACGCTCCTGCTTATTTATTAGTCGCTGCGCGTGAGAGTTGGAACAAAGCTTTGGAAATGGGTGAGCAGTATGGTTATCGTAATGCGCAAACCACAGTATTAGCCCCGACTGGCACGATTGGATTAGTAATGGATTGTGCTACTACTGGAGTTGAGCCAGATTTTGCTTTGGTAAAATTTAAAAAATTAGCTGGTGGTGGATATTTTAAAATTGTAAATGAAGCCGTACCTTCGGCTTTGAAAACTTTAAATTATAATGAGAGCCAGATAAATGAGGTGATAAATTATTTAAAAGGTTATGCCACTTTAAAAAGTGCCCCACATATTACGCATGAAGTTTTAAAAGCCAAGGGTTTCAATGATGAAGATTTGGCTAAATTAGAAAAAACTTTGTCAGGTGTATTTGAATTAGCATTTGCTTTTAATATTTGGGTCATGGGCGAGGATTGTGTAAAAAGATTGGGCTTTAATGAAGCTCAATATAATGATCCTAATTTTGATTTGTTGTCAGCTTTAGGATTTACTTCTAAACAAATTAGTGAGGCTAATGAATATGTTTGTGGAGCGATGACTATTGAAGGAGCCCCTCATTTAAAACAAGAACATTATTCTGTATTTGATACAGCTAATAAAAATGGTAAAAAAGGAGAAAGATATATTCATTATTTGGGGCATATCAGAATGATGGCTGCAGTGCAACCATTTTTATCAGGGGCAATTTCCAAAACAGTTAATATGCCAAATGAAGCTACAATTGACGATGTCAAAAGAGCTTATATGGCTTCTTGGAAATTAGGTTTAAAAGCTAATGCTTTATATCGTGATGGATCAAAATTATCCCAACCTTTATCTGCCAAGTCAGACAAGAAAGCGAGCGAAGCGGAGTCCCACATTGACGATTCACCAGCTGGCGAAGAGTCTGGTGTTGGGGATGAAGTGATGTTAGTAAAAACAGAAAATAAAAGTACCGCTGAACATGTTGAACAAACATTTGTATTATCAACCGAAAACGAAGAGATAAAACAAGTATTTTCAATGGATAAAGCTGATGAGAGTTATGCCCATGATGGGACTAGTCAAGGAAATAAAATATATATTCATGGTGAGGCTAGAAAGTTGCCTTATAAACGATCTGGTATAACTATTAAATCAAGAGTGGGTGGTCAAAAAGTATTCCTCCGAACTGGTGAATATCCAGATGGAAAATTAGGAGAGGTGTTTATTGATATGTATAAAGAAGGGGCTGCGTTTAGAAGCATGTTGAACTTGTTTGCTATTTCTGTCTCAATCGGTCTGCAACGCGGTGTTCCTTTGGAAGAATATGTAGAAAAGTTTACCTTTACTCGTTTTGAACCAGCCGGTATGACAGATCATCCGAATGTTCGTAGTGCTACTTCTGTTATTGATTTTGTTTTTAGAGTTTTGGGAATGGAATATTTAGGTAGGACTGATTTTGTACAAGTAAAACCAACTGGAATACAAAAAAATAAAGCAGAACGAATGGCAAAACTTGCGTCAGAGATAGCCGGACAAAAAACAATGGATTTGAAAAAAGATGATGTTAAAATTGAGGTAAAAGAAACAATTGAAGATATTAAGATTAGCGAGGTAGACAGCCAGGTAACAGTGGAAATGAAAAAGACTGATATTGATATGCAGGAATCGATGGCTGATCAACAGTTGTCAGGGATGATGGGCGACGCGCCTCCTTGTCCGACCTGTGGTCATATTACGATTAGAAACGGGAGTTGTTATAAATGTTTGAATTGCGGGAGTACAACTGGATGTAGTTAATAAAATTTTTATGCCTATTTACACAAAAACAGGAGACGAAGGAAAGACATCTCTGCTCTCTGGAGAAAGAGTTACGAAAGATTGTATAAATTTACAAGCAGTGGGAGATGTAGATGAGTTGAACGCTGTTCTGGGGATAGTTTTAGCAGTTTTGAAAGAGAGTGAAAATTTGAAAGGTTTGGGAGAAATAATAAGAGAAATACAAATTGATTTGTTTAAAGTTGGGGCGGAGTTAGCATCTTTGCAAAGTGAGATTTTGTTAGAAGGGAAAATAAAAGTAGTAGATATTTTGCAAATTGAAAAGTTAGAAAAAGAAATAGATAAGATGTGGAGTGAAATGCCTGAACTTCAAAGCTTTGTTTTGCCAGGTGGGAGTTTGGGAGGAGCCCAGCTTCACCAAGCCCGTACTATTTGCCGTCGGGCAGAACGCGAGATGGTAACACTTGGAAAAGAAAAAGAAATTCGTCCAGAGTTGTATGGATATTTAAATAGACTGAGTGATTTCTTGTTTGCGAGCGCGCGGTATGCAAATTTTAAATTAGACAAGCAAGAAATAAAAATATAACTAAAAATCCCTAGAGAGATATCTCTCTAGGGATTTTTTTATTTTATTAATCGTTAAATACTTTATCAAAAGCATCTTGCCATAGAATGGCTATATCTTCGTCTGCTATTAACATGGGGATTATGTTAACTTGCTCTTTGATGATTCCTTCGATAGTATTTTCAGTTAAGTTTTTATTTTCTCTAGCTGTTTCTTGATATATTCTAGCTAGATGTTTTTCAATTTTTACTGTATCTATATCAGCGTCTACAATTGCTTGTGTAATTTTTTCTTTGATTATTTTAGTTGGTTCTTCTCTTTCCATTGATTCTTGATTTAGTTTAACTAACTTGTCCAAAGCTTCATTAGCTTTTGCTAAACCTGCATCTTCCGGTCTTTTTAATATTGGTCTTTCATCTGGTAGCTCTATACCCTCAGGTTTTATACTAAGTTCTTCAGCAGTTGGTTCGCTAGTTTTTTTTGGCTGAGGAGGTAAAATGTCAGCAGTATTTTCTCTCATATATTTATTCTTTATAATTTTTTATATATTTCACCTAAGTTAGGTGCTTTATTTTTTTCTTTTACCGTTAATGCCTCTAATAATATTGGGTCTGTTATTTCTTCATCTGGCAATCGAATATTTTCATCCTCTTCGTCTTTTTCAGTCCACGGTTCAAGAAGGGGTTCTTCTTTTTCTTTCTTACTCGGGGGCGCAGCCTCTTCGTCTTCTTCAGTCCACGGCTCAAGAAGGGGCTCTTCATCATTTGCCGTATCTAGAGGTGTAGCTTCTTCATTTTCTGGCTGTGTATTTATTAATTTTTCTAATTCGTCAGCAGTTACCCTAGGTCTTTTTGTTTTAGGTGTTTCTGGAGGAGCCCCTTCAGAATTAAAGTTTATTTTTTTACCATTCATATATTTTTGCTTAATGTAAACTGTTTTTAGTATATAACTTTTTTGATATTTTTTCAATTTTTTAACGTATTATTTTATCATATTTTAGCACTTTTGTCAAGGGGTGGGCTGAAACATTTAAATTAGCAGGCTGTTGACTGTTTGACTTGATTTATCTTTTTATTTATGTTAATATCTTGGTAGTCTTTTATAATTTAGACAAATATCCGAATGGCTTATGGTCATACGGGTTAATGTATGACTGGGTGGCTTGGTCATACGGGTTAATGAAATGCCCGGATGGTGGAATGGTAGACACGAGGGACTTAAAATCCCTTGACTTCGGTCGTGCCGGTTCAAGTCCGGCTCCGGGCACATAATAAGAAGCAATCTCTAAGCCAGGGGTTGTTTTTTAGTTAAATGTACAACCGGGCTTGAACCGGAAGATGGTAAGAAACGGCAGTTTCTTACTTGTGGAGGAGGGGTATTGGGGAACCTGAAGGTTCTCCAAAGAGGCGGAGCCGATGTGAAATGTCCGGCTCCGGGCACATAATAAGAAGCAATCTCTAAGCCAGGGGTTGTTTTTTATGGTATAATCTTAATAACATTATAAAATGACGAATGTGTTTTAAAAAGATGCTCTAGCGTTTTGGAATGAGGGTCGGCGTAGACCAATTTTGTCAGTGAAAGAAAAGAGTGTCTTTAAGCGTAATAGATATAAGAGGTAATCTAACTATTAATCTAGTTTTTTATGTTTAAAGCCGTATTAATCGCAATTGCAGTTCCAGCGTTACTTATTTTATTAACAGGTTGTTCTGTGCAGGATCAAAATTCTTCAAATCAAGAAGAAAAGATACAAGTAAAAGGAGAAAAATCAACTACTCCAGAAGATGAAGCTGATATTACCGGAATTGTAAAATCTATGATTGGCAATCAAATTACTATAACCCAAATAGATATGGAAGCTATACGTGAACAAATGATGGCTGACAGAGAAAATACAGGTGATGACGAAGAGGAAAAGAAAGAAAATAGCTTTGTTTCAGGTCAGCCAGGTGGTGGTATGGGTCCTGGTATGCGTGGAGGTGGAGAACGCCCTAGCTTAACTGATGAACAAAAAGAAGGAATACAAGCAAAAATGTTAGAAAATAGCTTGGGAGATATTAAAGTTATTTTTCCGGTTGGGATTCCGATGTATAAAACACGTAATGTTGAAGCTAGTTTAGCTGATGTTGTGATTGGCTCAAGTGTTACAGTTTGGCTAAATGATTTAGTCGCCGACAGGTCTGTTGCTGAATATGTGATTATAAAATAAATATTAATAAAAATATGCAGAACAACAAAGAGTCAATTGAGTCTATCCTGGAACAAAGTAAAAAATCAAAAGGGTTGGGAAAAATATTTTCAAACCTGCCTGTCGGTAGGCAAGGAATAAAAAATAAAAAATTAGTGTTTTTATTAGTTCCTGTTATTTTAATAGGGGGAAGTGTTTTTGCTTTTAATAAATTTTCTACTGAAGACGGTGTTAAGGTTAAAGAAGCTGTAGTTTATACTGTTTTAAAAGATGATATTAAAATTACAATAGAATCGGATGGTAATATAGTCGCTAAAGATGGAGTTGATTTGTCTTTTTCTGATACAGGAATAAGGATTGATCAAGTTTATGT
>CAZUWJ010000008.1:12934-23993 GCA_964624315.1 uncultured Gammaproteobacteria bacterium | reverse complement strand
ATCGTGAATATACCTACGTCCCAATGGGTGCGATGGCGGTTGCAGCTTTGCTTGGAGCAGCTGATGATCTATTAAATATTTTTGGAACAAAAAGAAGATTTAGAAAATTTCATCAAACTTTAAAACTAATAAAGATACACAAAAAATGGTACATGAGACTCTGGTATATATTAACCTTGCCTTGGACAGTGTTCAGAAGGCTGGTTGGAATGTTTGGATCTCACCCAGGAAAAGGAATACAGGTTCATGAAAAACTTATTTTTCAATTTTTTGCTGGAGCCATTGTTGCTTGGTGGATTTATTTTAAATTAGGCATTCATTGGCATAGCGTTTGGATACCTTTTGATGGCCAACCTTTTATTGGCTGGCTAATAATACCAGTTGTTATATTCTTTGTTATGTTTACTGCCAATGCTGTGAATATTGCAGATGGGTTAGATGGTTTAGCTGGAGGAACATTGATAAGCAGTTTTGTTGGTCTTTGTCTTATTAGTTGGGTCGAGGGAAGAACTGCTTCTACGCTACTAAACGCCACCATTATTGGAACTCTGATCGCTTATACTTATTTCAATATTAAACCGGCTCGTTTCCAGATGGGAGATGTAGGCAGTCTAGGGCTCGGTGCTCTCCTGGCCGTCAACGCTATTGTTATTAATAAAACCCTACTTATTCCTATTTTGGGTTTTATTTTTTATATAGAAGCTTTTTCAGTTATAATACAAGTACTCGCCAAAAGACTGTTAGGCCGAAGAATTTTCAAAATGGCTCCTTTGCACCACCACTTTGAAATTAGGGGTTGGAGTGAAGAAAAAATTGTTATGCGTTTTTGGATTATCCAAAGTTTTATGGTGATAGTTGCGATTTGGATGGCTCTTTATTAAAAAAATTAAACAAATGTACTTATCTTGGAACAAAAAAACAATCACTAATTTTTCTGATAAAAATATAAACTCTCTTTATAATGAGGGCTATGTTTTTACACGCGTTGGCAAAGGGGCTATGAACCAGACTAGAAGCGTTAGAATAAATTTGGATAATTTTGAACTAACTAGTGAAAACAAAAGGATACTACGCAAAACAGAAAATTTGAAACTAGAAACTTTTGAACTACCCTATTCTGATTATAGTTGGGAAATAGGAAAATTTGGTAAAGATTTTTATGAAACAAAATTTGGTAGTGGAGTTTTTACTGCTAATAAAATAAAAGAAAATTTAACTAACAAAGAAAAAAGTAATTTTAATACTCTTTTTACCTATAAAGAAGGAAGTACTACCGGCTACACTATTTGCTATGCCGACAAAGACATTCTGCACTACTCATACCCTTTTTACGATCTATCCTCCCCTATTTCTAATCTAGGAATCGGAATGATGACCAAAGCAATAGTTTGGGCAAAAGAAAATAATAAAAAATATATTTATCTTGGCAGTGCTACCGGTCCAAAAGCAAAGTACAAACTTCAATTTAAAGGATTAGAATGGTTTGACGGGGAAAACTGGAGAGAAGATTTGGAGGAATTAAAAAATATTTTGAAATAATATGGAAAAAGAAAAAATTCATTTTATAGGAATCTGCGGAGTCGCTATGAGCGCTCTCGCTTTGGCATTAAAAAAGGCTGGCCATGAAATAACTGGTAGCGACAAAGGTGTTTATCCTCCTATTTCTACATATTTAAAAAAAAGTGGTATCAACTATTATGTTGGCTGGCACCCAGAGTTAATGACTAAAAATGGTAATCCAGATTTAGTAGTAGTGGGCAATGTCGCCGGCTCTACCAACCCAGAGTGGCTTTATGTCCAAAACAACAACATTCCCTACAAATCATACCCAGAAATTATGGCAGATTTTTTTATCAAAAAAAATTCAATTGTTTGCGCCGGCACTTATGGAAAAACATCCACCACCACCCTGCTCGCTTGGATCTTAAAAAATGCGGACATGGATCCAAGTTATATGTTTGGAGGCTTATCACAAAACAATATTCCAGCTGCCAACATTGGTGATAGTGATTGGAGTGTAGTTGAAGGAGACGAATACAAATCTTCTCGCTGGGATAATGGTGCCAAGTTTTTTCATTACAAACCTACTCACCTACTTTTAACATCTGTAAAATGGGACCACGCCGATGTTTATCCAACTAAAAAAAATTATTTTGAAGCTTTTGAAAAATTAATAAAAACACTACCTGAAAATGCTTTAATGGTGGTGAGTGAAAATATTTCACCTGCTATTATAAACAAAGTGCAAAAAAAAGTTCACTGTCATTCCCGCGAAAGCGGGAATCCAGGAGCAAGTACCAGCCAACCTCTGGATCCCCGCTTTCGCGGGGATGACAACAATATTGATGGTCCAGAAACAATTATTTATGGGCAATCTGAAAATTGTGATTATCAATATGATGATATCAACCAAACAACCAAAGGTTTAAACTTTAATATTTCTTACGAAAACCAAATTTACAATATTAAAACAAAAGTTTTAGGAACATACATGGCTGAAAATATTTGCGGAGCATTTGCCATGGCTCACCAAATCGGAATTCAACCAGAGCTGATAGTTAAAAGCTTGGATCAATTCACTGGTATCAAAAGAAGATTAGAAAAAAGAGGGCAAGTAAAAACCAGGGCAATTGTTTATGACGACATCGCCCATTCTCCAGACAAAGTTAAAAGTATTTTAAAAACATTAAAAGAAGTTTATACAGGAAAACTCATCGCTATTTTTGAACCAAACACCGGTAATCGCAAACAAGAAGCTACACCTGCTTATCACAATGCTTTTGAGTTAGCTGATGAAGTTATTATACCTCGTTTAACTCTGTTAAAAGCAGACCCTAAAAACCCTTCTTTTGATGGCTTGGAATTAAAAAATATTATTTCGAAAACACACAATCAAACCAAATATATTGATGATGATGAAAAACTAATTGAACATTTGGAAAAAAATACCAAAAAAGAAGACACCGTCGTCTTCCTTGGTAGTCATGGGTTTAGAGGTATGATTGATGAACTAATTAACCACCCCCTACCCCCTCCTTCGTAAGGAGGGGAAAAATATTATTTACCCTCATCCACAATTTCAACCCCTAATTCGTCATTTTCAGCATTATTTATCATTAAAGTTATACCACACCAATTACACTCTACTACGTCCTCATTTTTTAAATTAGTGTAACTTGATAAGTCAACTTCATTTTTACATTCTGGACAAATTAGCTTCATATGTTTATAATAGTTAAAATCTAAGACAATAAAGATTATACCTAAAAAACAAGATTAAAGCAAGTAGTCAAATAATTATGTTAATTACCCCTCAATTTAAAGCCTTAAAGTTGGCCAAGGTAATTGGACTAGGCCAACCTTTATATATTAAAAGAGAAGACCAACACATACTTGGTTCTCACAAAGGCAGATCTATCCCTATTATGATAGAACACCACCAAAAACAAGGCTGGAATAATTTTTGTATTTCTTCATCTGGCAATGCAGCTTTGGCGACAATCTTGAATATTCAAGAACATAATAAAATACATCCACAACACCCACTATCATTATCAGTCTATATTGGTAAAAATATAGACAAGTGTAAACAGCAAATATTAAAAGAAAATATCAAGGATGGATTAATAACTCTAGAAAAAGTTGACAGCCCAAAACAAACTGCCTTTCAAATGGAAAAGGATGAAAAAGCAAAATTTTTAAGGCAATCAACTGATTCAACCGCTTTGGAAGGATATGAAAATTTGGCTGAGGAACTTTTGGAAATAAAAGATTTGTCAGCAATATTTATACCTACTTCGAGCGCTACGACTGCAGTTGGTTTATACAAAGGTTTTAAAAAAAATAACGCTAAAATACAAATACATATTGTTCAAACTGCAAAATGTTTTCCAATAGTCAAAAACATTGATCCGAGCACTAAAGAATTGCCAACAGCTGAAAAATCCCTAGCTGGGGCCATAGTTGATAAAATCGCTCATCGCAAAGATGAAATAAGCGAGATAGTTAAAGAAACAAATGGATATGGTTGGTTGGCACATGACAATGAAATAAAACAAATAATAAAATTAGTAAAAGAAACCACCAACCTAGACATATCACCCAACAGCGCTCTATCAGTTGTCGGGTTAGTAAAGGCCATGGGAAAAAATTGGAAATTCAAAGGGCCGGTAGTGTGTATTTTTACAGGAAGATAAAATAAATTAAAATTTAAAAACGTGCTTCTATACAGAAGCACGTTTTTAAATAGCTAACTTATATTCTACTAAAAACTAATATTTCATCTAACCCATCATAATCAACATCTAGAGCATTAAGGTACAAACTACTTCCAAAAAATCCAGTCTCTATTTTAAAATCTGATATCTTTTTTAAATTATAATCAAAAACGTACGCCTGAGTGCCGGACAAAAATACCATTTGTTCAATTTTTGAATTTATTACATACCCAACGGTTAAAGCAATATTTTTTCCTAACCAACCAAACGGATAAAAATCTTTTTTAAGAGTCCTAAAATTATAACCATAAACTAAAACACGCCCGCCATAGCCTCTACCACCAGCAGATAAAATAACTTCATTGTGAGCTCCGCCGTCAACATCACCTATCGCTACATTAAATCCACCAGTAAAATTTTTTCCCAAAGGATACAAACTGCTTTCTAAAACTTTGCCAAAATAAGTATACACTAAAACTTGCCCTGTTTCATCATTGGTTAAAATTATTTCATCTTTACCATCTTTTTCCAAATCCCCCACTGCTAAATTAATTTTTCCCTGAAATCCGCCACCAAAAGGATAGCCTTTGTGCCAGCGTCCGCCAGTATCATTATAAATTTCTAACTTATTACCAGATAATAATATTTTTTCTTCTTTTTTATCCCCATCAATATCACCTCTATAAATTTGTACACCAGCATCATAATCATTTTCAAAAACAAAAAATCCATTACGAGATCTTTTTCCATCTTCCTCATAAAATCTAACAAAATCACCATTACCAAACACTGCATTTGTTAAAGTTTCATAAGTCTTCATCATTATTGCCCCATCTTTAGAGTCGAGAGTTAAACGACTAACGATAGAACCATCGTTAAAAGTACTGTCTTGAAAACCAGATATTTTTTCATATTCACCACTCAAATCAACTCTTTGTAATTTTGAAGTAGTATTTACCACTGCTAAACCATTTTCGTATTCCCTCTTCCAAACATCCGATTTAAAATTATCATACCCGACCAAAGACATAGCGTCGCCAACCGGCGCACCCAAGTCAGTATCATACTCATCATACCACCAAAGCTGTTCGTGACTTTGATCACCCCAGTCAAAAGAATAGTAGCCGTCCAAAAGCAAAGTTGAAGCTAAGCCATATCTAAAATTTTGATAATCCTGATAACCCTTGTTCCCAGTATTATTATTTATTATATTTATATTTGGAGTCAAAACGTTAGTGGTATTTTGTTTATAAGCCCACATTACGTCTTCCCATTTTTGTTTAGAAAAATTTTCCATCATCAGACCATTGTAATCTCCACTATACTCAGTCGTAATACTATTCCCCACTATTATAAAATCATCGCCAGTTAATTTTTTTGTTTGTGAAAACAAATACCTCATTCCCTCTTGCCATTTTTTATCCAGATTATAATCTTGTCTCCTGTCTAAGTTCAAATCAATATCAAGACCAGTAAACCAAGTCATAGTACCCCAAGCATTATCATAAAAAACACCGTCCCAAAAACCGCTGTCCAAAATTTCATCTTTAACAAAATAGGCCAAATGATCAGACCATCTCTGTCCTTTGTAGAAAGGGCAATCTTTGGTTGGATTTAACATCTTTGTTCCTGGCCAAAAAGAAAAGGTCTTGCCATGGCTATTTTTTAAATACCAACTATCACTCAACCCTACAGCCAACTTACGACGCATTAAACTACCCGACAAGCTATTTTTTATCTCTTGTGAAGTTACATAAGCTAATATTTTTACACCTGGGTTTATTTCTCTTATTTTCTTCAACTGTCTTTGACTAGAAACTTGGAGCTCCATATCAAGTACGAGCACATCCCATTTGGCGAGTTCTACCGCTTCGTTATCAGTAATTTTCCATTTTAAATAATAATTTGCCAAACGAGGATAACTACCACCTTCTTTTGAATCAGTAAAGGCAAGTGGAACCAAAAATAAAAATAACAAAACTACACTTGCTAAAAACGAGATTAAATAAGTTTTTGTGGTTGTTATTTTCATAAAATTTTAACTACGTGCTTCCGGACGTGCTTCCGTCCGGAAGCACGTAAGTACGGGCGTAAGTACGAACGTAAGTACGTGGACTTTTATTTTTTATACAACTTCTCCAACTCCTTCATATTTTCTTTTATATCAAAATTTTCTAAAGCATACTCACGGGCAGTTAAACCAATCTCTTTTGCCCTGTCTTTATTTTCCCAAATATATTTTATTTTTTCTACAATCTCACCTGTATCTTCATAATTAAATACCAAGCCTGTTTCATTGTTTTGAATTAACTCTTCACCTGCTTGCCAACTAGCCAAGACCGGACGACCTGACGCCATTGTTTCCATCACAACTAAACTTCTACCTTCCCACAAAGAAGGTTGTAGAACCACGTCTATTTTATCAAATTCTTTAATCATACCTTGAACTACCCCTCGCCAAGCAATCCTGTCATTAATTTTTAATTTCTGAGCCAATTTTTTTAAGCTCTTTTCTAAGCTACCTGTCCCAAAAAATTGTAATTCCCAAGGGATGTCTATCTTAGACAAAGCATGTAATAAATATTTATGTCCTTTTTGTTTTTCCAAGCGCCCAACAGCAGCCAAGCGAAGCCTGTCAGCAGACAAAACATTTTTTGTATCTACACTCACCCATTTTTCTAATTTTATTCCATTTAAAATAATAACTTTTTTTTCTTCAGGTAAACCATAACCTTCGCAAGTATAATCTTTTACTTTTTGAGAAACGCATATAACTTTATCTGCTTTTTTTAAAATAATTTTCCATAACTTACGACGCCACCAACTGGTTTGGTTTTCTACATTGTGCTGACTGGATATCCAAGTTATGTTTTTATTTTTTCGCTTTATTAAATATCCAAAAAAATCACTACTCAAAAGATGAGTATGCAAAACATCTGGTTTTAAATTATTTACATATTTTTTAAATTCTTTCCAAATTCGCCATCTATTTTTATATTTTTTTAAAGATCCAACAAACACCCCGTCTGAAAATTCTTCTAAAAAAACTCTCAAATCTCCGTCTTCAACTACGCTTGCTACATATATTTCAAACTGTTTCTTGTTTATTAAATTCACATATTCAAAAACCAAACGTTCGGCTCCGCCCATACTAAAACGAGAAATAACTTGTAGAACTTTTATTTTTGACATATTTTACTTTAAAATTTCTTTATATAACTTTTCGTATTCTTGCACCTGCTTTTTGATTCCAAAATTTTCTAAAGCATACACTTTTCCTTGGGTAGCTATTTTTAAACATTCTTTTTTATTCTCAAAATACCAATTTATTTTTTCTACCAAATCATCCACATTAGAAGTCTGGAAAAATAAACCTGTTTTTTTATCTTGTATTATTTCTTTTAAACCTCCACACTCTGACGCTATCACTAAACGCCCCGAAGCCATACCTTCCATTGCTACTATTCCTAAACCCTCCCACAAAGAAGGCACAAGCAAAACATCTGACTCTTTTAAAACCTTCGCAACATCTTTGACTGCTGGTAAAAAATCTATTTTATTTTCCAAACCAAACTCTTTGCTTTTTAAAATTAATCCATCTTTTAATTCACCATTGCCAACTATTTTTAAATTCCAATTATCTTTTATTTTTGACAAAACTTCCAAAGCAACAGCGTGTCCTTTTTGAGGAACAAGACGACCCAAGATAACAAAGTTATTATTTTGAAAATCAGGCTCTGGTAAATTTTTAAATTTATCTATTTCTACTCCGCATGGTACAACAGTTATTTTATTTTTTATTTTATAAATACTTTTAACATAGTTTAATACTTCTTTAGAAACCGCAATATATCTATCGCTATAATTTTTCATTAATTTTCTAACAATTCTTTTGACATTACCTTCATCAAAATTAACATTATGCTCTGTGCTAACGACTGGGATGTTTAATTTTTTGGCAGCAATCCTACCCCAAAAATCTCCACCTAAATGAGTATGAACAATATCGGGTTTTAATTCTTTTAAATATTTTTTAATATCCCCTACCATCCCCAAACTTAACTTACCTTTTTTATTTAAAACTCTAATTTTAATATCTTTGTTTATCTGATCTGACAAAGGCTGTTCATCAAAAAATAAAATAATAGAATGCTGAAAATTCGAACTACTGTTATTTATCAGATTAACCAAAGTTCTCTCAGCTCCGCCAAAAGTTAACGTTGGAATTATGTGAACGATGTGTGTCATACGTTTTTTAAATTAACTCCAGCCAAAGCAAGTGACAACGGCAACCACATATTAGCAGAAAAATATGAAGTATTAAAAACTTGATATAAAATAACACCTCCGGCTAAGCTTAACATAAAAACAGCTATCTGTTTTGATTCACCTTTGGTTGTTTTTATATTACTCATTAAAACATAAAATACTGATCCTAAAAATAAAATATAAAATACAAATCCAACCGCACCTGTTTCTAATAAAATTTTATGTACAAAGCCATGGGCGTCAAGTGGTTCACCAAATTCGTGAACTAAAACCTTGGCGTCACTCGCTACATTCAGATACATTCCCGGTCCATAACCCAAAACTGGCTGACGAGCAAAATAAAACAAAGCCATATCAATATTCGCTACCCTGGCATCATTTGAACTGTCAACAATGTTTGAACTTAAAAAAGTAAACATATAACCCCCTACCATAACTAAACACAAAAGCGCTACTAAAAATAAATTCTTATATTTCAAAACAAAACTTTTAAAATTATCTGCATTAAAATAACTAATAATTAAAATTTCTAAAGTAAAACAAAGCCAAGCAGCGCGAGACAATGTTAGTAATCCAACCAAAAGTATTAAAACACTACCAGACAAATAAATCTTTTGCTTGTCTTTGTCAGCGTTAAAAAATAAATACAGAGCTATCGGAAAAGACGCTACCAAAACTTCGGCTAACAAGTTGTGATTATACCCAAAAAAAGCAATCCCAAACAAAGTGTACGGAGTTGCTCGAAGCCAGACATCTGTAACTCCTAGAAATAAAGAAGACAAACCCATGAGGCCGGCAAAAATACCCACTGCAAAAATAATATTTAAAACATTTTTAAAAACTTTTTTTTCTTTTACTAAATATAAAGTTGGTAATAAAAATACTAAAAAAGGAAAAACATAAAATCTAGCCCAATCTTTAAGGCTAGACATAAAATTAAAATCATAAGCCTGCAGGGCAGATACAAAAGACACAACTAAAAACAAAAGGTATATAACTAAAACTGGATATATTTTTTTAACATCTTTTAATTTGGCTTTTTTAATACCCAAAAATATGGCGATAATTAAAGCAAAAAATAAGAATGGAGCTATAAAATCAACCAAAGGAGCATTCAGAGTAGATAAATAAGGTATATCTTTTGACCAATAATATTTATCAAAATAAACATGCCAGCCTATAAAAAATCCTATACCAAATAAAGCGTATATTCCCACTACCAAAGATCGAACTAGAAAAATAAAAGCAATGAGGGCTAGTAAAACAATCGGCCAACTAAGACCCCTGACAAAAAAACCACTAAAAACTAAGGCAAAAAATAACGCTCCCAATAAATAAAACATTCTGTTTTTCCAAATTTTAGTTTTAAATTTTGGTTTTAGGTAGTTGAAATTCATTGAATTTTATTTATTCTATTTTACCAAAAAAACGCCTAAAAAGCAAAAAAACGCCTAGAGAGAGTTTAGCCGTTTTTTTGCTATAAAGGGTTGTTATGACCCTTCGTCTGACTGCTTGTAAACAAACAATCAAGCGAAAGGGAAGGTACTAAGCAGATGCTCAGTACCTTCCGTGTATATTTATACCCGCAACGCGTGAGCGTTTTGGGTCATGGTTCTAATTTTTTTAATGAGAGTTAAGATTCTCTCGATTAGAGGTTGCAGACTACTGGACCACGGCGTTGAACGGCGCAGCATCAGTGGTATCAAGCACACCATCACCATCAGAGTCAGTTCCGGGGTCAAACCCGAAATCAAAGCCACCCTGATTATTGGTGACCGAACCAACGGGGTTCACCTGATATAGGTTAACTCCATCGTCATACACGTATGATACGTGTCCGACGACCACATGAACAGCGTCCATACGGTTGGCCCACCAAACAGGTGTACCGGCGGCGTTCTTGCCCTCGACCTGGACCTTGCAGTGAGTAATTACACTGCCAAGGGTCACACCAAAGGACAAACTACCCAGGGTAGGTGAGCCAGAAACATAGGCCACCCAAGGAAGCACTACTGCTCCAGCAGAGTCTTTACATTCTGCCATAAGAGCAATGCTAGTTACCTCGACGGGAATGGTCAATCCATCACGACTCCAAGATAAATCAAAAGATCCGTTCGTGGTGAGTGGTGGGCAATAACCATCGTGGTCGAGGTCTGGACAGTTACCGCAAGCGACTCCATCACAACCATACAGATCGCCGGTCGCGACACTCCACATCACGTCAAAAGCACATAAGCTTGTGACGGTATCGCAGTACTCAAGATTGGCGACGTTGCAATCGGTATCAGCAATGCAGGCAATATTGCCTGGGTTAATCGCGTAAGACGAGTAACCCCACTCCGTTGCCAGAGCGTCGCAATCCGTGTCAACGGTGCAGGCCAAAGCCTGGCAGTCGTTGGCAGGGTCGCAGTAAAGACCGTGAGTACAGACAGTGTTGTCCGGTGAGTTAACAACAATGTCATTAACTTCGTTGCAGGTGTCCACGGTGCAACTGATACCATCGTCGGTAACCGGTGCAGTGCCAGGTTGGCAGTCAAGAGTTGTATTACAGGTCTCTGCACCATTGCAGAAGG
>CAZUWJ010000008.1:0-12834 GCA_964624315.1 uncultured Gammaproteobacteria bacterium | reverse complement strand
TCCACAGTGCAAGATACACCATCATCTACGACAGGGGCGGTGCCAGGTTGGCAGTCAAGAGTTGTATTACAGGTCTCTGCACCATTGCAGAAGGCAGCGTCGTCGCACAAGGTGTTGTCCGGTGAGTTAACAACAATGTCATTAACTTCGTCACAGGAGTCCACAGTGCAAGATACACCATCATCTACGACAGGGGCGGTGCCAGGTTGGCAGTTGCCTGCATTGCACAGCTCGAAACCGTTACAAAACAGACCATCATCGCAATCCATATGCGCGATACACCCGGGGGCGGCCACACACTCGAAACCGGATAATCCGGCGCAGATCAATCCCGAAGGACAATCAGCGTCAGCGACGCACTCGAATAGACTATCCCGTACAGTATCGCAGTTATTGTCGGCGATGCCGTCAAAAATTGCGGGAGCACCAGGGTACACGGCGTCGTTGCCAGGACCACAGTCACCTCGACGAATCAACGTCACCATCTCGGGGTAATCCCCGTAGGCTTCGTTCAACGCCTCTTCACAATCGCGCTTCATAAACGGATCGTTGGCATATGCCTGCGAACAGTTCATGTAGAACCGGTCCTGATCGTTGTCATCGAGATTGAAAATGGTGCTCTGATACTTACCGGACGAGAGGTCTGCAATCAGATCTTTAAAGCTTTGCTTTAAGAAGCCGATGTCAGACTGCATGTCTTTGATGGTTTCGTTCATTTCATCGATCTGGTCAGTGAGATAGTCACCACGACTATATTCACAACCAAAGGCCGTAAATGCCACCATAACGGCGACTAACATCAATACAAACCGCATTTTTCGTTCCATGATTTCTTCTCCGTGTTCTACGATCTTGCGATCGCCCCCAAAATGGGGAGGTTGATAAAAACTGTTTAGCAAATAAATACATCAGCATTTTGTAATCAGTTTGGCAAACCAAATAGGTTAACCAAAGTAAATACAAATTTATACAACATTACTCATAGGAATTTTCCCTATTTTTATGTTGTAATGGCCCAGCTTACTGAGGCCTTTAACGTGGGTCAATACCCCACAGATTTATTCACCGTTTTATATTATGTAACTGATCTAAAAGATCAGTATTTTCAAAGAACCTCTAATCAGTAACCACCTTGTTAAACAAGATGAGCACTGAAAATCGTCTCAACCCCACAATTTGTGGGGTTGAGGAAAAAAGTATAGGGCTTAGAAAGAGCAAACGCCGTCAGTACAACTGATGCCTCCGCCGGAAATACTGGAAATCCGACCATTGCGGGTCAGACTAACCTTTATTTCACGGAAACGGCCGTTGGCCTTGGTGGCCTTGGCGTTGGCCTTGGCGGCCTTGGCGTTGGCCTTGGCGTTGGCGCTGGCATTGCTGGTAATAAGGCGGTTTGCCTTATTGATCTTCCAGGCATTTGCCTTCGCCTGCTTCTTCACAGAAGCAATGTCTTTTTTGACATTGCCAACATCAACCTCTAAGGCTTTTGCCTTTTGGGCGGTGTTATTTTGGGCTTCGGCCAGCTGCGTCAAGCTGTCATTAGTGGCCTGAGCAAGCTTACCCAAGCCAGCATTAACATCCCCGATCTGCCCAACCAGGTCTTTAACCTGGTCGACAGCACTGGAAATACTATCAGTATTGCTACTGACCGTCTTCCGGAGAGTCGTGACCTCACTTCCAGCATTCGAGGCCATAACAATGGCCGTGAACACACCTATCGCGAGCATCCCTAGGGCTGCCCATATTCCTACGCTTCTCATAATGAACTCCTTTCATACCCCTCAAACAGGGGCTGGGTTTATCGTAACTACACTCTACCATCCTAAGGTATCAAAGGATATGTTATTATAACTTTAGATCCTTCGATACCTCAGGATGACAGTGTTTTACTCAGGATGACAGTGTTTTACTCAGGATGACAATAATATTTTTTAAAGAACAACTTTTTCTCTAAATACTAGTCTAGCTAATATTCAAAGAAAATCGCCCCAACCCCACAATCAAATGACTGCGAGGTTGAGGGTAAGAGGTGAAAAGAGCGGGTGGTTTAGAACTGCCAGCCAGTGCCAATAATTACGGCAACGGCGAACATGTCCAACTGGGGGTCCAGCTCGTGCCGGCTCCCAAACCAGACCTTGGCGGAAACAAACCAACCAGCCCTGACTTGGAACTCCAGAACAGGGCCGGCCCCGACAACAATATAAATATTGCCGTCGGTGATGTCGGCTGCGTCACCGATAATGCCACCGGTAATACCCAGTTTGGCCCACGGCACACCAAGGTGCACCATGATAGCCAAATCGGCTTCGTAGCCGAGACCGCCAGTGACCGAGACACCAGCACCGCCACCGAAAGTGAAAGTCACTCCGGTTTTTTTACTGTCCCAGTGCTTGATTACAGCCAAGGATAGGACTACGTGACCCGAGGACGAAACACCCTTTGGTTCTTCTGTGGGCCGGAAATCCATCACAAACTGGCCACCGATACGAAAATGAACCAACTGCTCCTGTGCGAAGGTGCAGGGGTCCTTATCCGTACATTCTTTGGCGCTGACAACAGATGCCATCGCAAAAAATGCCACCAAGATGGCCGTTAACAAAATAATCTTCTTCATCGTTCTTCTCCTCATCAGGACACCACAAAAAGATGCCACTAGTTACGTTTCAATTCTATTCTTCTGTCATCCTAAGGTATCAAAGGATATGTTATTATAACTTTAGATCCTTCGATACCTCAGGATGACAATGTTTTGAACAGGATGACAATCGCTTTGCCCAGGATGACAATCACTTTACTCAGGATGACAATGTTTTGAACAGGATGACAATAATTTTTTTAAAGAACAACTTTTTCTCTAAATACTAGCTTAGCTAATACTCAAAGAAAACTGCCCAACCTCACGACTTGTGAGGTTGGGGAAAATGGTGAAAAAATTACGGAGCAGCAGTGCCACAGTAATCATCCACCACCAATTTCTTGGCGATTTTTGTTACCGAAGTGGCGACTACACTACGATCCTCGGTATCCAGGGGCAAAGGCGAGCACAGGTATGCTTTGGCATACTTCTGGGCGGCGTCCTTCCCAGCATCCGTTGCTTCCATCTTCTCCGCCTTCTTATAAAGCGAAACAGCGTTGACACGATGCCAGTAGGCAGTCCGCGAGTAACAGACTTCGCTACCGCCAACAGGAGTAAAGCACAGATACAAAACCGCCCCGGCGTTAATGGCCTTGATAGCGGTTTTGTTGGCATCGGCCTGCTTTTCGATCAGGGCACCAGCCTGCTGGACTTCCGCCACCCATTTGTCGGTCTTGCCAAGCTCGGTCGCATTGGCTTTGATCGCGGTGCCATTTTCAGCAATGGCAGTAGCATTGGCCAGGGTCCGCTTGTCATAGATACCACTGTTGGTAAACAGGCTCTTAATATCCCCGGTGTTTTTGGAAATCTTGGTCACGTTGACCGCGATACCAGCAGCATTGATAACCACCTTATCAGCGGTGTCTGTGGCATAGAAAGCCAAAATAACTGCCATACCCAAAGCGATGAAACCCATTACGATTGCGATAGTTGCCTTCATTAAAAACTCCAAATTTCTGTTCCGCATCCTGCGAAACTCAAGAAAAACCATGCTCCACCCAATCAAACCCTCTGTCTGACGGGGGAACTTAATCTCGTTCTTATCACCTCTAAAATTAACAAACTGCTAGTTTTAGAGGTGATAAGAACATATTCACCATAAATTTTAAAGAACAAATAAAAAATCTCTTTTTTATTTAAAGAGAGCCATAATAACTTAATTCATTTTCTTCTGTCCCTCTCTCAGTGGTCAAAAGAAACACTTACAATATAACAAATAAATATACCATATTTTATATACTTTGTCAATAGCACAATAACGCAGGTGTGGATAACTTATTTTTTACCTATTTTAAGCCAAAAAATAGGATAAAATAAAAAACTGGGTTAATACCCAGTTTTTTATTTTATTTTATTCTTTTACAATCCAATCCTTTAATTTCCCCCAGAAGTTATTCCTCCAAGTCTTTACCCCTTGCTGTCTCTTAAGATCTTCATCCGCTTTCTTACTTACATACTTTTTATATTTTCTACTTTCCTCTTCTTCTGTTTCTTCCGCTGAAAATGCATTCATTAATTTATCCCACCAACTCTTTTTTTGATCTACCGGCACAGCTGCTTCATATGCTTGTTTATGAAATTTTTCTCGATCTTTAACTTGATCTGGTGTAAGCCCTTTACCTATCACAGTGTCTTCTCCCTGTGTTACATCTCCTTCCGGTGATGGTTCTGTTTGTCCTGCTGGCCCTCCAAATTCATATGGTAGCTGATCTGATGTTTCTTGTTTTGGTGGGGGTGGTGGTAACGTGTCTTGAAGATTTGATTCCTTGGCTGGCTCTACCTGTCCTTTTTGTAACTTATTTTCTTCCATAACTTTCATTACTTGTTCTACTGTTACTTCTTCTCCTTGTAATGAACTTATTTGTTTTGGTGGTAATTTATCTTCATAATCTGACTCCACATAACCACTACCCTCTTCGTCTTCTTCATCTTCTGTGCCAAAAAGATCTAAAAGCGTCTCAAAATCATCAGAGTTGTTTCGTAATTTAGATTCTTCAGGAACCTTTATATTATTATAAACTGGTTTAAAATATTTTTCTAACATTTTTTCGTATAACAACCTAGATTCTTCTAACAAAGTAACTGATTCCACTAATCTTACTGGTAAATGTTCTAATCTTTTACCTTTTTCAGCTTTACCAAAATATAAACTCATCATATTTAGATTTTCTAACATCTGGTCGAATTCTTCTCTATCCTCGCCAGAAGGAATCTCGTCAACAAGATCATTATACAGCTCAACTTTTGTATTTATTTTATCTAAAGTATATTCAATCTTTTCTTTATCACCCGGTTTTAATTCTATTTTAGATTCTGTTTCTTTATCCCCAGCAGGAACTTCTTCAAACATACTCTTCAAAACTTTATCTTTATCCGAACCCTCCTTATGATCGTTGTTAGAAGAAGGGCTGTTTTTTTCTTTTCCAGGTATTATCCCAGCATCTTTAGCTACTCCATAAAATTTATTCTCTTCAGGACTTTCTTCTACATTATCATCTTCAGGGCTTTCTTCTACCTTATATTCCTCCTCGCTTATATCATAAAAAGCATCAAAAAATTCTCCCATTTTATCTAAATATGGTCCATGTTCTTTTATTGATTCCAAAGTCTCACTAACATCTTCTTCATTAATAACCCTTTTTTCCAATCCTTTTGCTATCCTACCCTGAACCCCTAGTATTACATCCTTAGAATTTGTTAAATAATCTAAGCCAACCTGAATTTTATTTTTTTCTTCTTCTGTCAAATCTTCTACTTTTACTAAAATTTCTTCTGCTTGTTCCGCTAATGAACTCAATCTCTCCGCAAAACTCTTTATTTCTGTTAAATTTTTTTGATTTTTATACTCTATGCTATTTCTTAAAACATCTGCAAAACCCTTATAATCTAAATTTACAGTCAATTCATATAGCTTATCTAGATTTTCATCAATAAAACCCTGCCCCACCTTATCATATATTTTATTTAACTTATATGAAGTTTCTTCTACTAATTCTTCTAAATGATCTAAGGCTTCTAAATGTTTTATAAATTTTTCTTCAGTCTCTATTTTGTTTTCATCATTACCAAACTCTTCCCATTGAGCTTTGTTTAAATCTGAATTTTTTATTTCTAGTATAATCTCTTCTTCAGTTTTTTTACCTTCAAAAAGAGAAACTAAAACCAAAGCTACTTTATCTAACTCATTTGTTATATTTTCTTTTGTTTTTTTAATTTCTTTAAGATAGACTTCTTTTATATCTGAATCTAACCCGCTTTTTTCCTTGGACGCTTCTTTCTTTGACGCTTTCTTTGGGCTTTCTTTTACAGGATTCTCTTTTTCTTTTTTAAATTTCTCCAGCAAATTATTCAAACCCATATGACCCAGACTAGTGCTCATAGTAAAAATTCTAACTAGATTTTTATCTATAAATTCTTGATCTGTATTTTCCAAGACTTTATTTAAATTAGCTAGAGTATCCACTATTAAAGGCTGTAACTGATTTAAATCTCCCAAACCTTCTTTAAACCTTGCTTCAGTCGCTATTTTATCTTCATCACGACCAAGCTCTTCTAATAGACCAACATTGAGCCTTGAAGTTTTTATTTTATTTATAAGTTCTTCTTCAGTTTTTTTACCAGCAAAAAGAGGTACCAGAACAGCGAGTAACTGATCTAAGTTATTTCTTATGTCTTCTTTTTTTTCTTTTATTTCTTTGAGGTAATTTGATTTTATTTCTGAATCTAAACCGGATACTTCTTTTACGAGAGAAGTATCAGCAGGAGTACCAGGTTTAGGAGCACCAAATTCTTGTTTAACCATATTATTTTATTTAAAATTTAACATTTTATTATATTGCATTTTATCCCCTTTGTCAAGTTAATAATGCCTTTTTTGACTAATGCCAGTTAAAAAGACATGAATCTTTTTTTGTTTGATACAATCCACAAAATACCAAACAGTATGCCAAACACAAGCCCCATAAAACTACTTAATATTAAACTCGGTCTAACAAAAAATCTTGAAGCCAAAGGATCATTAACATTTTTTAAGGCTACGTCTGTGCCGACATATTCAGCACTCCTACTAATCAAAGTTTGAGAAACAGCTACATTCAAATTAACCGCTTCTTGTTTTGTTTTAGCATAAGTTACAACATTCATCAAAGATGAATTATAATTCATGGAAACTTTTACATTTTGCCCCCACTTTTCTCTCCTGTCTCTCTCTTCTAAAGTTTGCCAATACTGTTTATCAAATGATTGAGACGCAAGTAATGTTTTTTTATAAAAATCAGTAGTATCAGCCACTTTGGCAATATTTTCCCCTATTCTTTCGGCTGCTTTGACTTGAGTATAAGGATCAGTACTATTAAAGCTTCTATTAACTATGAGCAACTGGCTACCGGCGCTATAATATTTTGGAAAAAACATTACCACCATAAAAGCCACCAAAGCAAAAATAACACCTGAAGCCAAAATGCTTTTTAGATGTTTTAAAAGATACTTTACCATAAAATTAAAATTAAATTTTTAAAACTGATTGTGTTAAAATTATTGTCTCTCCATTTCTTAAAACTTCTATTTCTACCTCCTCGCTGTTCTTTATAAGATACCAAATTTCATCGGGTTTTACAATGTTTTTATCAATTGATAAAACCACATCTCCCAACTTTAATACCGAACGGCTGTCTACAATTCTAGACACCATAAAACCGTCTATTAACTTGTCTGCATAAACAATTGGTTTTTCTAAGCTATACCACCCAGCTACACCCAAACTTTCATAAGATAATTCTTCACTGCTCAAAACCTTTGGTAAAATCCTGGTTAAATTTAAAACCGAATTAAACAAACCTTTTTCATTAACAAAACCAATAACTCTGCCTTGATCATTGATAACTACCGAACCTGCATCATAGTCTTTATTCAGTTCATAAAATAAAGTAGGTGTAATATCATAATGAATTTCTTCTGCAGAAGCATAGTTTATGCCCTCAACCCAGGTTAAATCCCAATCATTGTTATAATCAACGTACAAATCTTGATTTAGTTTAGGATAATTTTCTTCAAAACCAACTACTTTAAACTGCTTATCACTACCCTTGTCTTCTAATTTCATAAATAAAAAACCAGACAAATCATCAAAATATGATTCTGATATATTAAACACTTCATTTTCTAAAACAATTTTCCAATTTTTGTAATAACCGGTGTAAGTTGGATAATAAGCAACCATCCAACCATCTGAACTAACTAAAATAGCTTGGGTTAGCTCATCTTTTTTATCAAAATAATTCAAACCATAATAATCTTTTTGTTTATTGTAAATTACACCAACCCGACTGCTCATTTCGGTTTTTACTCTTTCTTCTAACTGGCCTTTTGGTAATAAATTTCTATTTTGTGATAACGCCCAGCTATCCCCTTCCCCGACATAAGGCCAAACCCACCCCAAAACCATAAGGGCGCCGGTCATGCCAGCTAAGAGTGCAAAAAATACGGTTACTATCAAAATCTTTATCCGACGCAAAGAACGTGGGTCAAAATTTGTTTCTTTTTTTTCTGGTAAATGTGGAGGTAACATAATTTTTAAATTTAAATTTTTAAACAATCTATTTCCATTGTACTACAAATATCAAGAACAATAAAAATAATATTATATTAGTAATTAAAAATAATCTTTGTTTTTCCCAAATTATACCTTCTTTGCAAATAAAAAATCTAAACAACAACCAAACAATATACCAAACCCAAATCAATATAAATCCATAAATCAAAAATCCAATCGGTGTTACGGATAAAACCCAAGATAACTCAAACATTATAAGCCCTACGAGCAAAGCACAAATTTTTGTTTTTTCTAAATTTCCCAAACCATATTCTTTCCACCACCAAATAGCCACAAAAGAAGAAATCATTGAAAAAAATAATAATATCATCCAGCTATTAAAGATAGGAAAAAACTTGAACATTCTCAAAGCGTTGACTGTTGACCACAGACCACCTAAACCAAATACCGTCATCAAAAAAGTCCAACGTCTAAAAGGCTTGTAAACAAAATCCAAAATAGACTCCTGGCTAGGTATTAAATAATAACTAACCGCTGGCATTGCCACGAGCATAATAGACAGGGCATGTCTAGAAAACTGCCAATCTATAAAAATAAGTATAAAAAAAACTCCTAAAGAAAAAATCAGCAGACTTAACAGATGTAAAGATTTTTTAATACCTCGTGGATAAAAAGTGGCATTACTCAAAAGAAACCACAAACTAAAACGCAGACCAAACCACAATAAGACTAACCACCAATTCAAAGTAAAACTATAAAGTAAAATCAAAAAAATAAAACCAACCGCAAGATCAATGCCGGCGGAAAATTTTGGATGAATAGATAGGTTAATGCTCTTTTTTAGCATATATTATAAAAAAATTATATCATATTTTTGCCTAAAAAGCAAAAAAGACCAGGAAAGAATCATTCAAAACGAGAGGGTCGTTTTCATGAATTGATTTTTCCTGGTCTGCGCCTACCTACAGAGTGCTTCTCTTTGGCATGTCCAGGTCTTAAGCCCTGGAAGAGATCCTCTACGGCACTCTAGTCCGGCTATTTAACTTATAGGGCCCAGCCCGCAAAACCATGCCCAGCTTAAATGCTGGTCGGGAATTGAACCCGATAAGCAAGAGTGGCCAACTCTTTAAGGCCCAAACCCCTTACCTCCTTTACTTAGCTAGAAGTTTCCGATAATGGCTTCAGATCTCTTAAAAGTTATACAATATATATAAAAAATTGTCAAGACTCAACTATAAATATTACTTTAACATACAAAAAATATTACTTTAACATACAAAACCTTGATTTTTATAAAATTTTATGCTAAAATAAGGTCCATATGAATATTGCACAGAACAAGAAAGCTTTGTTTGAATATGAGATCCTCAAAACATTCGAGGCTGGCTTGGTGTTAACTGGGCAAGAAACAAAATCTGCTCGTTCTGGCAACATGAATTTAAAAGGCACTTATGTTTCTTTTTATAAAGGAGAGCCATATTTAATAGGATCAAACATCTCAAAATACGCTAAAATAGGCCCTTTACCAGACTATGACCCCCAGAGAAAAAGAAAGTTATTGCTCAACAAAAAAGAAATTCAGTATTTAATAGGAAAAACACAAGAAAAAGGCTTGACAATAGTACCTATAAAAGTGTATACTAATAACCGTTTTATAAAGACAGAAATCGGAATTGTTCGCGGTAAAAAGAAGCACGATAAAAGAGAGGCAATTAAGAAGCGCGACCAAGAAAGAGAGATGCAAAGAATGATGAAAAACTAAAAAGTTCTTTAAATAAATACTACCCTCCAAATCTGTCATCCTGAGTGAAACGAAGGATCTCTTAATAATACGAGAGAGATTCTTCGCTCCGCTCAGAATGACAATATGCCCCAATTTTAATTTGGGGGTGCTGGGATTCGATGGTATAAAATCTTATCATTTGCATGTCAAGGGAGTCTGTCCCTGGTAAGAAACAGGCAAATCAATAAATGCAAATTTATTTCAAAAAGCAAAAACTGTTCTAGCAACCGCTTTCAGCGGAAGCTATAGTTTTGCTCCATCAGTTGCTTAATTAGCGACTGTTCATCGCCTATGCAATGCTCGGTAGTATAGTAGTGGTGTAACCCACCGAGAGTAGATTGAGTATGTGCCAATCACATTCAATTGAAACTAATTTGGCAAACTAAACTGTGTTTTCGTCCTCTTTTGATACGGTTTAGCAAAACAAGAGGAATAAACATGTAATACAAATATAATCCTTTTATATTAGACGCGAGTTCAACTCTCGCCACCTCCACTATCCTACGCCCCGCCAGTTGGCGGAGCTACGGACAACAAAGCAAAAAAATAAAATTATGAGAATTTCTCGTCGTAGAAAAAGACCAGAACCAAAAAAAGAATATTGTTGTAACGAGGGTATTAAATCCCCTGTTGTTTTGGTTCTAGCAAATGATAACTCCAATTTGGGAGAAATGAAAATCGCCGAGGCTATTAGTCTGGCAGAACAAGGTGGGCATGATTTGTTATTAATAAATCCAAAAAGCAACCCACCTGTCACTAAAATAATGGATTTGGGTCAATATAAATACCAACAAGAAAAGAAAGAGAGATTGGCCAAAGCACAACAAAAAGCAATTGAAACTAAATGTATTAGATTATCCCTACGCATAGGACAAAACGACTTAGAAATGCGTAAAAAACAAACTTTAAAATTTTTAGAAGCAACTAATAAAGTAAAAGTAGAACTAATTTTAAAGGGTCGAGAAATGGCTCACAAAAAATTAGGTTTTGAAGCTTTGGAAAAATTTGTAAAAGAAATTAAAGCCCAAACAGAAATAAAAATAGATCAACCAGCTGAATCTCAAGGTAATAGAATTACTACCATTATAACAAAATAATTAAACCCGTTAGATAATTAAACAAAATATGTCTAAATTAAAAACAAATAAAGCAGTTTCCAAAAGATTCAAGATAACCAAAACAGGTAAAGTAAAAAAAAGAACTTGTGGACAAGGTCATTTTAATGCCCGCGAAACAGGTAAAGTAAGAAGAAACAAAAGATCTGATACTATCGCTAGCAATACTTTAAAAAAACTTGTTGCAAACAACACCTAAATAATAAATTACAACGTTAATAAAATATTATGCCAAGAGTTAAAAGAGGTACATCTCATGTAAAAAGAAGAACCAACATACTAAAGAGAGCAAAAGGTTTCAAAACAAAGAGAAAAAAGATTATAAAGCTAGCTAAACCAGCTCTATTTAAAGCTGGGCAATATGCTTATAACTCTAGAAAAACCAAAAAGAGAATTATGCGTAGATTATGGCTTGTCAAAATCAACGCCGCTGTTCGTGAACTTGGTATGAGCTATAGCCAACTAATCGGCTTGATGAAAAAGAAAAATGTTGAGATAGATAGAAAAGTTTTATCTCAAATAGGTGAGAAAAACCCTATTATCTTTACTCAAGTTATTGATTTCTTAAAAAAATAATTTATCCACAGATTAAGTATTTGACAGGTAAAAACTTACTTGTTATAATATATAGGTAATTTGGAAGTTCTAATGGTGTTTGGTAGAGCAAGCAGCGTCCCCTCCTTCGCTTCTTTGTCCCTATCAAACACCATTAGGACTTTCATTTTTTTTATTAATCCCAGCAGTAGAGCCTTTAGGCTCACTGCGGGACAGGCTTAAGGTTCATAAAGACAAAGTTTTTGTGAGCCCGTCTGGTTAATAATCCGCCAAAGCGTAGCAAAAACATTAATTTAGTAATTACAAAGCCGTAGGCGATTAGCTCAATTACTTAGATTTAAATAAAAACTTAGTTTAGCGACAGGCGGATAACGATGAGACGATCCACCAAGTGGCGGAGAGTCTATCTGGTTTATTTCTCCTTGACACTATTTAAAATATATATTATAATTTTATTGTTAAATTTAAATATATTTAACAATAATAAACAAATCTATGGACCGGTAGTTCCCGCCTCCGCTAACGCTACGGCCGACAGGCAATTTCCAATTTCACTACCAGTTCAAATATATAAATAAAAACATTACAAAAATTATTGTTTAAATAAACAAATTTACGGACCGGTAGTTCAATTGGTTAGAGCACTGCCCTGTCACGGCAGAAGTTGCGAGTTCGAGTCTCGTCCGGTCCGCTAAAAAAGTAAGAATTAATTCTTACTTTTTTATTTATAATATTATAATATTATTTATATGTATTTTCATCTCTCAACTTTATACTATCAATCACCACATCACCATTTTCTTTATGATATATTATTCTAAATCTTCCTGAACGCAAACAATAAAAATCTGTATCTTTTAATTTTTTAACATCCATACTTTTTATATTCCCATTTATTAACTTTACAATTAATAACAACAATCTTTCTCTCTGTTTTTTATTAATTTTCCGTAATAATTTTTCTATTTTATCCATAAATTTAGTCAATCCTTTTCAAAACTTTAACTAAATCTTTTGCTTTAATCCCTTTTCCTTTATTATCACGAATAGCATCAAAAACAGTATATTCTTGATCTTCAATAATTTTATCTAAATCCAAAGGTATTATTTCTAGATGAGTATCTTTTATATTTACTAAAAGCGGGATCGCCCTCTTGTACGGGGATGGTCAAAAATACATCTGGGGGGTGGTAAC
>CAZUWJ010000007.1:22733-24845 GCA_964624315.1 uncultured Gammaproteobacteria bacterium | reverse complement strand
AATGTTATTTTGATAGCCACTTCCAATGCTGGAACAAGTTATGTTCAAGAACAATTTAAAAAAGGACGATCAGTTGAGGTAGTAAAAGAGAAACTGATGCATGGTGAATTAAGCGAGCATTTTGCCCCAGAATTTTTGAATCGTTTTGATGGGATAGTTTTGTTTAATTCTTTGACGCAACCTAATATTAAAAAAATAGCAGGTTTAATGTTAAAAAGAATAGCCAAAGATTTAGAAAAAAGAGGAATTGAACTTGAAGTGCAAGATGAAGCTTTGGAATTTTTGTCTAAAGTTGGTTATGATCCGGACTTTGGGGCGAGGCCGATGAGAAGGGCGATACAAGAAAGGATAGAAAATCAATTAGCGGAGTTATTATTATCCAACAAATTAAAAAGAAGGGATGTAGTAGTTTTGGGCAAGGAAGGAAGTGTAATTGTTAAAAGATAAAAAATTATGTTTTTTTTAGTAGCTTTATTTTTGAGTTTAATTATTACTTATTTTGTAAGAATATTTGCTTTAAAATATAAGATTCTCGACAATCCTGATAAGACTCGTCATTTTCATAAACAAAAAACCCCGCTTTTAGGTGGGGTGGCTATTTTTTTATCATTTTGGATTTTGATAGGTTGTTTTTATTATTATAATATTTTAAAATTAATTAATGTTGATTTTAGGCAACTAGTATTTTTATTTATTGGTAGTACTTTTTTGATGATTATTGGTTATTTTGATGATAAGTATAAAATATCAGCTAAATTAAGATTTGTTTTTACTATGGGGGTAGTCTTGATAGTTTTATTAGGAGGAATGAATTTTACTGGTATTACCAATCCTTTGGGGGGTACAATTGGGTTGGATTTATGGAAAATTAATTTTGGATGGCTTGGAAGCTTTTTAGTTTTAGCTGATACGCTAATGTTCTTTTGGCTTTTGGGCATGATTTATACTACCAAGATTTTGGATGGCTTAGACGGTTTGGCGACAGGGGTAGCATTGATAGGAGGGGTAGTTATTGGATTTTTAGCTTTGACTACTAAATTTTTTCAACCTGACGTAGCTTTTTTATCTTTTGTTTTTGCTGGAGCTTGTGCTGGATTTTTAATTTATAATTTTTATCCAGCAAAAATATTTTTAGGAGAAGGTGGTAGTATGTTTTTGGGTTTGATGCTGGGAGTATTAGCAGTTATAGCTGGTGGTAAAATAGCTACAACCTTGCTGGTTCTAGCAGTTCCTATTTTAGACTTGCTACGTGTGATTGTGGTTCGTTTTAAAAATGGTCAATCTATTATTAAAGGAGATAGGGAGCACTTACATTTTAAATTACTTGATGTTGGTTTTGGCCACAGGCAAGCAGTTTTGTTTTTATATTTTGTTTCATTTATTTTTGGTTTTACTTCTTTGTTTTTATCTAGTTTGTATAAGATTATAGCTTTGTTTGCGTTGTTTGTTTTAATGTTTTTATTTATGATTTTATTAGAAAAAAAATATGTTGTTCCAAAAAAAGCAAAATAAAAAAATAAAAAAATGGGAAGTAGTAGTTCTTCTTGTTTTGGTAACCGTTGGTATAGCATTTAAAATTTATCAAAATCATTATCCTAAAAATAAAATTTTGTTAGGTGATGATATTTTAAATGTTTTGGTATCTGATACTGAATCTCACAGGTTCAAAGGGTTGTCAGACAGGGAGGATTTATCAGATTATGATGGTATGTTATTTTTGTTTAATAATACGAGTCAACACGCTATGGTTATGAGGAAAATGAATTTCCCCATAGATATAGTTTGGATCAAAATCATTGTCAAAGACGGGGATGATTGTGAGCTTTCTAAATTTAGTTTAAGAAAGTTTGCTTCTGGTATTTATATGGGTTGTACTGGTGAGATTATAGATATTGCTCCTAATGTTCAAACAGAACCAGATAAACAAGAAATGCAGTTAAATCCTTACTTTAGCCGAGAAAGTTCCAACGTGGTACTAGAATTACCAGCTGGTTTTGCTCTGGAGAATGGCTTAAGAATAGGGGATAGGTATGAGTTTTTAGACTAAGACTTGACTTTTTTTCTTAATTTGGTATAATAATGGTCGCTGTTTTAGTCCCGTTTAATTAATAA